>JAEEHZ010000223.1 GCA_016281115.1 Clostridiaceae bacterium
GACACCTCACATATCATCAGGGACGAACCATAAGGAGATATGAGTCTATCCCGTCAATTGTTGTCAGCGTGCCTATTGCGTATTGGTGATTGTCATATTCGTAAAACTCACCGATATCAATTTTATATGAGCCTATTGCCGACAATACGCCCGAATCCCAAGAAGCACTCAAATATGTATCGTCATCTTTATTTTTGTCGTAGCTTTTGTCATCTATAAAAATAGTGTCCCAGTCGAAACAAAGCGTCAGTCCCGAACCCTCCTGCGTGATATCAATATTAAGGAATTCTTCCGCATAGTTGTTGGTTCGATTGCGTGGGTCATAGATGATATACGCCTTCCAGCCGCCCACTATTTGAGAGCTGTCTGTTATAACTGTTCTGCCCTCGGGCTTGCCGTTTGACATAACACTGCTGTACCACAAAAAATCTCCTAAAGTAGGTTGGCGTGTAGTGTTGTATCGGCTTAAATCAAATTCAGGTTCACTTGGTGCTTCAGACGAAACGATATCGCTTGAAAGATCAAAGTCTGAATAAATATCGTCGATATTTGATATTATATCGTCTAAATAGTCGTCGTAATCCTTGTTACTTGAGGTATCAAGCGCATAGTCGCTATCCTGCAAATATGTATCGGTATCGGTTTCTTCTTTACCGCTGTGGAACATTTTTGTAACAAAGCCCGGAAATATGAACAATACTATCTCTGCAATTATCACAACAGCAGCAATTATTGCAAACACTATTGCGCCTGTTGATGTTTTTGAGGCTGTGGGCTTTTGGGGTTGCATTTGGGGAGGATAATAGCCGTTGTTAAAGCTTTGATTTACAGGAGCCGCGCCCTGCTGCATTGGAGGGGGTGTTTGAGGAATGTTGTTTGGATAATTTACAGGTGCCTGAGGTTGTTGATTAACGGGGGGAGTGTTTACGGGACCGCCGGTGCGGTAATTTGTAAGTGGTTTACCTCCGTCTACGCTTGCCACAGGATCATACGAATAGCTATTACCCATTGCATTATTGGGCGCTGACTGAGGGCTTGTAACAGGTGCGGCAGTCTGCGGCTCGGCTTGAGGCGATGGCGCGTTCCACTCTATGGGGCTGCCGCAGGAGGGGCAGAATTTTTCGTTTCCTTTAATCTCGTTTCCGCATTTTTCGCAAAACATATATTTACCTCCCTTATTTATTCGTAAACGCCGTCTGTATACTCGAGTTCATCGGGGCGGATCTTGTAATTACCCTCGAGCAATACTGTTATGCCGTTGGCGGTTAGCTTGTTGGAAAGCTTGCCTACGATTAACATTCCTTCGGAATCCTCGCATATAATTCCGTCAAAACTTACCGTGGCAGTTCCGCTCATTTCATCGGTGTCGGTTGACAGATCCATACTGAATTTGAATTTTCCGTCACGCACGCTTTTTATTATGTGAAAATCCTGCTCTGCCATTGTTTTGGGATCGTCTATTCTGTAATCACGCGACGACATTCTCATACCGTACATAGCATCTATGAACAAATCCCATTCGCCGTCTTCGTCAAATTCAAACTCAAAATCCGCAGGCTTAGCCATTACCTCTTGTATTTCAGAGGGCTTGGCACCCATATTTTCCATACCTTCCATTTTTGTAAAAGTGAATTCGCCTTTCCAATCACCTTGGATATCGAGATACATTGCGTCTTTCTTTATCTCGGCACCCGGAGGGATAAGGCTTTCCGAGCCTGTCATCCGTCCAAATAATCCGCCTCCGTCTCCGTTGCCCGAAAAGGGATTTGTCAAAAATACGAACACACTGAAAGCGGTTGTAACGGCAAGAAGAATGCTCATTACTATTATCAGTCCCTTGCCCTTTGTTTTTTGTTCCATATAATTACCTCCTGTGTTATAAATTTAACAATTTCATAATATTTTAGGTGAAAAATAACCAAAATTGCTGTTAACATTGTAACATAATAGTCTAATATTTGCAATACTATTTATTCTGTATCGTATACGAAAGGGATGGTAATACCAATGTTTCAAACTTTTGATATTTTGAATATTATGTTTTTTATCTTGTTTGTTGACATTTTTGTATTTGTATTATAGAATAAATACAGTTAGATATGTGATTATCCTTGATTTGAAAGGAGTTGAAACGATATGCAAAAGTATGTATCTCCGTTTTTAGCAATTGAAAAATTGAACACGTTTGATGCAGTTACTGCATCCGGTATATCGTCGGGCAGCAGCTCTCAGGGAACATTACGTACGAGCAGCGACAACAATGTGTCTTTCAACGACCTTCTCAGAGAAGGAGTCTTCTCAGATTACTACAACTGAGAATAATTGAGATTTTTGAGTTTTATTTTATAAACACCGATCAACGGGCGTCTATTGCATTTGTTGCAAAGACGCCTGTTTATTTTATTTATGAACGGTTAGCACAAAATACGACTCATTAAGCATAGTATATTCATAATTAATTCTGCCTAGTTCATATGCTGTAATGGTGATATGAATTGAAAAGAAGAATAAAGCCTGTGCTTTGTACAGTGTGTGCGGCGCTTATCTGCTTTAGCGCAGGCATTGGGATAATGGCACAGGCAGAGGAGAGCCTACAGGGTGCGAAGTCTGCGGTAGAAAGCTGCGCACGTGTTCTTATACCGGGTATTTTTCCTTTTATGGTAATTACACAGTTCGCGCTTTACACGGGTGCAGCGGATGTTTTTTCATTCCTGTTTGGCACAGTAACGAAAAAGATATACAAGTTGCCCAAAGTGTGTGCAGGCGTTATTGTACTGTCGCTGATAGGAGGATATCCCGTTGGGGCGAAAATGATATCAACACTGCATAAGCAAAGGAAAATAACACAAAAGCAGGCTTCACGTATGGCGCTTTTCTGTTTTGGCGCAGGTCCCGCCTTTGTAATGGGAACCGTCGGCGCAGGAATACTGAAAAACAGCGGCATCGGGGTAATGATCTTTGTTTCACAGCTTTTGGCGAGTATTATAATAGGTCTGTGTGTATCTGTGTTTAGTAAAGATAAGCCTGTAAACAGGGAATACCGTGAAAATAATAAAAGCTTTGGCGATGCTTTTACCCGTGCAGTAAAAGACGCGTCTTCGGCGGTTATAAATATGTGTGCTTTTGTTATATTTTTCGGGAGCGTTATGTCGATAATCAAGTTACCTGTTGAAAGAATCGAAATGCAGTTTAATTTAAACAATAATACTTTTATGAGTGCGCTGGCTGCTGTGTGTGAGGTCACAAACGCTTGCGTGAATATAGATAAAAGTGAGTATCCTGTGCTCTATGCGGCTTTTGCAGTGGGATTCGGCGGACTTTGCGTGCATTTTCAGGTTTTTTCGCTCCTTGACGGAATTAAAGTAAACAAACTGCTTTTTCTGGCTTTACGGCTTGTTCAGGGAATATTATCGGCGGTAATCACATATATTTTATGTAGCTTTTTTCCGTTTGAGGCTGAGGCGGCGTATATTTTCGGAAACGAAACGTATTTGCACAGCGGAAGCAATGTTCTTTCGGCTATAACGCTTATAATGATGTGCGCTGTCTTTGTTGTCTCGCAGCACGAAAAAAGGGAAAAAACCATTAAAAGGGAGAGCTGATTTTATGTGCGGTATAGCAGGTGTGTTAAGCAATAGTATCGATCTGTCGGAAAAGCTCGGTGTTATAAACAGGATGAGCGAAAAACTGAGGTCAAGAGGACCTGATGAGGACGGAATGTATATTGAAAAGAACGTGTGCCTTATTCATCGCCGTTTGACCGTGATCGACCCCGAAGGTGGCAGACAGCCGATGACCCGCAAGCACGGCAATGAACTTTATACAATTGTGTATAACGGTGAGCTTTATAACACGGAGGATATACGTCAAAAACTGATTTCGGAGGGTTTTTCGTTTGAGGGACACAGCGACACTGAGGTCTTACTGAGCGCCTACATATGCTTCGGTGAGAACTGCGTGGATATGCTCAACGGTATTTTTGCCTTTGCAGTGTATGAGCACAAAGCCAAAAAGCTTTTTTTAGCAAGAGATCCCGTTGGCGTCAAGCCGCTGTTCTATTATAGCGAAAAAGGCAGTTTTGTTTTCGCAAGTGAGATTAAAGCTGTTTTTGCATATGACGAAGTTACTCCGGAGATCAACGACGAAGGCTTGTGTGAGCTGTTTTTTATGTCACCGGGAAGAACCTGCGGCTGCGGAGTGTTTAAGAATATAAAAGAGCTTTTGCCCGGTGAGTGTATGGTTTATGAAAACGGTTTTGTTATAAAAAAGCGCTATTTTACACTAAGGGCAAAACCACATAACGATCCTCTTGCCAAAACGGTAGAATATGTACGCTTTTTGATAAAAGATTCAATAGAGAGACAGCTTGTTTCCGATGTGCCGCTGTGTACTTTTTTATCGGGAGGGCTTGACAGCAGCATAATTACAAAAGTTGCCTCCGATTATTATGTCGAAAAGGGAAGAGGACAGCTATCAACATATTCGGTAAATTATGCCGACAACAAAAAATATTTTACAAAAAGCCTGTTTCAGCCGAATTCGGACGATGATTATATAGGTATAATGTCTGAATTTGCCAATACAAACCATACCGAAGTCGTGTTGGACAATAAAATGTTGGCGGACGCACTGTATGACGCAACGATTGCGAGAGATCTGCCTATGATGGCAGATGTGGATTCTTCACTTTTGCTGTTTTGCAGAGAAATGAAAAAGAGATTTACAGTCGGAGTTTCCGGAGAGTGCGCCGATGAGTTGTTCGGTGGATATCCGTGGTATCACAACAAAGATATACTGTTCGAGGAGTGTTTTCCGTGGGCGAGAAGCCTTGATACGCGCAGAGCCGTTCTCAAAAAGGGGTTTTTGCCGCAGGGAGAAGAATACGTTCATCAAAAATATCTCGATATCATAAATCATACCGACTATTTGCCCGGAGATACTCCGCTTGAGAAGAGAATGAGACAAATGTATGCTCTTAACTTTTACGGATTTATGCAAAATTTACTTGAGCGGAAAGACAGAATGTCCATGTACAGCGGCTTTGAGGTGAGAGTTCCTTTTTGCGATAGGAGAATTGTAGAGTATTCGTTTAATATGCCTTGGGAAATGAAAGCTTTAAACGGCAGAGAAAAGGGGATACTCAGAGTTGCTTTTTCCGATATGTTGCCGTATGACATCGTTTGGCGCAAAAAAAGCCCTTATCCGAAAACACACAATCCCGAATATATGAGAATTATAAGTGAGCGGGTAAAAGAATTGTTTGAGAATAACAGCCCCGTTACACAATTTTTAGATAAGGAAACGGTATATTCGTATATAGAAAACCCCGACAATATGAAGTCTATGTGGTACGGTCAGCTTATGCGCACACCGCAGGTTTTGGCATTTGTTATACAGCTTGATATGTGGTTTAAAGAATACAATATTTTACAATTATAAAAACAATACAGCTTTATTGTGAAGAAAATCATTCCTTTTCGACAAAAAACATATGTCAAAATTGATAATGTTTATAATAAAACCGCAAAAAAATAAATACAAATCGCCAAAATTAGCGGTAAATTAAGATTTTAATTGACTTTTTCACGATAAAGCGTTAAAATGTTCTGCAGAATAATCGAGTTGAATTATTCGAAATATTTTTTACGGAGGTAAAGAAATGAAAAAAATAATTGCATTAATATTAGCAGTTATGATGTGCGCATCTGTTTTTGCAGCTTGCGGCGGAAATGATACACAATCCGGCGACAATGCTTCACAAACAGGCAAAGAAAGCTCAGGCGCACCCCTTGTTGTAGGTTATCAGCAATTTAACCAGAAGTTCAGCCCGTTCTTTGCGGAGTCTGCATATGATCAGGACGTTGCAAATATGACACAGGTAGGCTTGCTTACAACAGACCGTGCCGGCGCTATCATCTACAAAGCAATCGAAGGCGAAACAACAACTTATAATGGTACAGAGTATAATTATAAGGGACTTGCAGACCTCGAAGTTAACCAGGCAGACGGTAAAACAACATACGACATCAAGATGAGAGACGACGTTAAATTCAGTGACGGTCAACAGCTTGACGCTGACGACGTTATCTTCACATACTATGTATTGCTTGATGAAGCTTACACAGGCAACTCTACTCTCAACTCTCTTGATATAGTTGGTTACAAGAACTATAAGTACAACAACACCAAGGCTGAAGACGTAGAAGTTTCTGCTGATGAGATCGCAGCTGCAATAGCTGATCCTTCAGATGAAGTTAAAGAAGCAATTACAAAGATCAATTCAGATCTTCTCACAAGTGAGTGGGATTGGTGTGACGCTAACTGGGAGTCTTACAAAGAGGACTACGGCGTTAACTCTACAAGAGAATTCTTCATTATGTGCTACGGCACCGCAGACAGCTATGACGACGGTCTTTCCGATGAAGACCTTTTGAAGGCAGTTATCGAAGAGTACGGCCTTGACTATGCTAAGCTCGGCGAAGCATACGGCGCAGATTTAAGCGGCGATGTTGAAGCTGAAGTAGAAAAGATTCTTACAAATTCTAAGCTTGCTGAGATGAACGGCGAAGAGTGCCCATATATCAGCGGTATAGAAAAAGTAAATCAGTTTGAAATTAAAGTTACTACATACGGCTACGGCGCATCAGACGTTTACCAAATCGGTAACGTAGTTGTTCCTATGCACTATTATGGCGACGAGTCTAAATATGACTA
>JAEEHZ010000224.1 GCA_016281115.1 Clostridiaceae bacterium
ACCTTAACGGAAAAACCTTTACGGCTCATGATGCATGGTTTTTAAAAGAGCTTGGTTTTGATTCTATTAAAATATAAAAATGTTTTTCACAAGAAATTGCGGTATCAAATTGATTTGGACAGCATTGTGTATATTACACACATAAGCCTGTATAATTGTGCAAATTCAAATAAAAAGAAAAACTGACCGAGAAAAAGGGGGGCTTCCGTCCACCCGACGGGGGAACTCCCCCGGGTGGTCGCGAAAGGGGTTTCCAAAGGGGGAAACATCCGACGGGTTTCCCCCTTTGGTGTCCTTTGCCTACTTTCTCACATGGGAAAGTAGGTGCCTGCCCGGCATTAGGGCAAACCGTTGGAATAATGAATATCGTGTAGAAAATGATAATGAAACGCACAGTGCTTTGCTGCTGGTGCTGTTTTACAGATTAAAAGCTTACAATCTCTATCCCAAAATTTTCCGCGAAGATTCATAAAAATAGGGTCACCGCTTTGGGTGACCCTAAATTTGTAACTGTAATAATAATTAATTACTTAACCATGCTTGCAACTTCTGCTGCAAAGTCGTCCTGACGCTTCTCAAGACCTTCGCCCTTTTCAAAACGTACAAAATCAACTATCTCGATCTTACCACCGAGCTTCTTGGCAACTTCATCAGCGTATTGCTTAACGTTCAAATCGCCGTTTTTAACGAATGCCTGGTCAACAAGGCAATTCTCTTTGTAATATTTTCCGATCTTACCCATAACGATCTTCTCAGCAATTGCCGCAGGCTTGCCTTCGTTCATAACCTGCTCTGTAAGGATCTTTTTCTCATGCTCAAGAACGTCTGCGGGAACTCTGTCTTTGTTGAGATACAGAGGATTCATAGCAGCTATCTGCATACCGATATCTTTACCGCAAGCGATGAATTCGTCCTTGCCGTTTAAATCTGTATCAAAGTTGACCATAACGCCTATCTTGCCGCCTGCGTGTACATAAGTAACAACAGCGCCTTCATAGCGTACAAATCTTCTTATCTGAATGTTTTCGCCTATTGTGAGAACCTTCTCCTGGAGCATCTCGGCAATTGTCATATCGGAACCGACTGCTTTGCAGTTAAGGAGCGCCTCAACATCAGCGGGGTTATTCTCTATAACTGTTTTTGCGCAAGTTTCAACAAATGCGCAGAAATCAGCGTTTTTAGCAACAAAGTCTGTCTCTGAGTTAACCTCTATAACACAGCCTACTGTTGCGTCGTCATTTGTCAGAGCAAATGCAACGCCCTCAGCAGCAATTCTGCCAGCCTTTTTAGCCTGCTTTGCAAGACCTTGCTCTCTCAAAAAATCTATGGCGGCGTCCATATCGCCGTTTGCTTCGGTAAGTGCCTTTTTGCAGTCCATCATACCGCAGCCTGTTTTTTCTCTTAACAGTTTAACATCTTGTGCTGTAAAAGCCATTGTAAAATTCCTCCCAGATTTTTATATTGCAGGGCAAAATAATTTTGCCCTGCTCACTAAATAATTATTTATTTAAATTAAGCCTCTGCTACTGCTTCCTCAGCAGCTTCTGCCTCGTCTTCTTCGCTTTCCTTCTCTTCGGCTGCGGCGGCACCCATTTTGCCTTCGTTGCCTTCGATGATAGCGTCTGCCATAGCGCCTGCTATAAGCTTAACGGCACGGATAGCATCGTCATTACCGGGGATAACATAATCAACTTCGTCAGGGTCACAGTTTGTGTCAACTATAGCAACGATCGGAATACCGAGCTTCTTTGCTTCTGCAACGGCTATTCTCTCTTTGCGGGGGTCAACGATAAACAATGCACCGGGAACACCGCGCATATCTTCGATACCGCCGAGGAACTTTTCAAGCTTTTCGATTTCCAATTTGAGCTTAATAACTTCCTTTTTGGGAAGAAGATCAAATGTTCCGTCCTCGCTCATTGCGCGAAGTTGTTTAAGTCTTGCTATTCTTGTTTTGATGGTTGAGAAGTTTGTAAGCATACCGCCAAGCCAACGTGCGTTTACATAATAAGCGCCTGCGCGCTCTGCTTCTTCTTTAACGCTGTCTTGTGCCTGCTTCTTTGTTCCTACGAAAAGAACGCTCTTTCCTTCCATGGAAATGTCACGGATGAAGTTGTAAGCTTCGTCAAGCTTTTTAACGGTTTTCTGAAGGTCGATGATATAAATACCGTTTCTCTCTGTGAAAATGTACTCAGCCATTTTCGGGTTCCATCTTCTTGTCTGGTGACCGAAGTGAACGCCGGCCTCCAACAATTGTTTCATAGATACTACTGCCATTTTGAAAAATCCTCCTTAAGGTTAATTAATTCCTCCGCACTGCCCTATGGCGATCGGCAACATCAAAGTCCGCTTAAATACGGCACTTTGACACCTTCCGAAAAGCAATGCGTGTGTATTACATATAGTAATGCCTGAGTATTCTATCACAAGTTTCCTTATATTTCAAGACTTTTTTCAAAAAAATGTTGACTTTTTGCCACCCCTGTGCTAAACTACTATAGCCGCTTATTACGGGCTTATCAAATGTGTATATCTTGTGTGTATCCACTGCCCGGCACCCCACATATATGTGCGGGAAAATAGCGAGTCTTTATAAGAGAGGACAGGTGACTGTCAATGTACGCAATTATCACAACAGGCGGAAAGCAGTACAAGGTAAGTGACGGAGACGTTATTTATGTTGAAAAGCTCAACGCCGAAGACAACGCAACCGTAGAGTTTGATGTTGTTGCTTTAGCAGCAGAGGACGGACTCAAGGTTGGAACTCCTTTAGTTAAAGGTGCTAAAGTAACCGGTACTGTTGTTAAGTCCGGCAAGGGCAAAAAGATTTCTGTTATGACCTATAAGCCCAAAAAAGGCGAAAAGAGAAAAATGGGTCACAGACAGCCCTACACTAAGGTTGAGATAAAATCTATCAGCCTTTGATTTCAGGCGATGATAAACGCTGAAATTTTTGTTGACAAAACAGGTGATCTTGTAGGCTTTAATTTAAACGGACATTCCGGGTATTCGCAACAAGGTTCTGACATAGTGTGCGCAGCCGTGAGCTCAGCAGCTTATATGACTGCAAATACAATACTGGAAATACTGCATATTAATGCCGATGTCATTGTAAATGACGCTTTTATGAGATTGAAGGTTTTGCCGGATGAAGCAAAAGCGTGCAGAGATATTCTTGAGGGCTTTAAGCTTCATATGTGTTCTTTAGAGGAACAGTATTCGGATTATTTAACTGTAAACTATTTGGAGGTGTAAATTATGCTTAAAATTAACATTCAGCTTTTCGCTCATAAAAAAGGAATGGGCTCCACCAAGAACGGCCGTGACAGCGAGTCTAAGCGTCTTGGTGCAAAGCGTGCCGACGGACAGTTCGTTTTGGCAGGTAACATACTTGTAAGACAACGCGGCACACATATTCACCCCGGTATAAATGTGGGTAAAGGCAAAGACGACACATTGTTTGCTCTTGTAGACGGCGTTGTTCGTTTTGAGCGTTTGGGCCGTGACCGCAAGCGTGTTTGTGTATACGCTGAGCAGTAATTTATTGCTGTAAGCTCACATAACAATACGGAGGTTTTTTAGTATGGAACTTAAAACTATATTGCAGCTTATTCTCGGTTCAATATTGATTTTATGTGCTGTTGCCATTATTATTGTAATTATTCTTCAGGAAGGTCACGACGCAGGCTTGGGAGCTATCACAGGCGGCGCAGATACTTTCTTTTCAAAGAACAAAGCCCGTTCCGTAGACGCTTTTCTCGCCCGCTGGACAAAAGGCTTTGCCGCTGTGTTTATTGTAATGGTTATCGCACTTAACGCTATTGACCGTTTTATGGCTTAATTACAAGCAACATTTAATTTTATAAGCAAAAATTATGCCTTGCATTTTTTATTAAGTGCAAGGTATTAATTTGCGTAAAAAACGGCTCCCGGCAATTGCTATACATTTCCGGCAGCCTTTTAAGAAGGGTCTTTAATGGAATACTATGATGTTTTACTGCCTTTGGCAATTATTCTAACCGTATCTAAAGCATTTGCAAAAATATGCGAGCGCTTTAAGCTGCCTGCCGTTGTGGGTATGCTTATTGCAGGCCTTGTTATAGGTCTTATCAATTACATACCGGGGCAGACTGTGTTTACCGACACCACCGTTTCGGGGATTGGATTCATTGCCAAAATAGGCGTAATACTTATTATGTTTTCGGCGGGGCTTGAAACAAACGTTAATCAAATAAAAGCTATTGGCTTTCCTGCCGTGATAATAACGATATTCGGTGTAGTTGTTCCCATGGGGCTTGGATTTGTTGTTGCCGTTTTGTTTAACGGCGGCTTTGCCGATATGACGCCCGACAGGTTATACACCTGCTTATTCTACGGCGTTATTTTAACGGCTACATCGGTAAGCGTGACAGTTGCCACCTTAAAAGAGCTTAATAAGCTTGATTCAAAAGTCGGAAGCACAATTATCGCCGCCGCTATAATAGACGATATCATAGGCGTAATTGTTCTTTCATTCATACTTTCTATGCAAAGCGGAAACAGCGGCGAGGTACAGACCCCTATTACTGTAATGCTTCTTACGGTAATGTTTTTCGTTGTAATAATAATTCTCGGCTTCTTTGCTAACAAGCTCTTTAAATTTATTGAGCGCAGGTGGCCGCATCACCGTATGCTTCCCATATTCAGCGTGTCTTTGTGCTTTTTGTTCGCCTATTTAGGCGAGCACTGGTTTGGTGTTGCGGATATCACGGGGGCTTTTGCGGCAGGGCTTATATTATCGCAAAATCCCGAATCCGACTACATAGACCGCAAAAGCGACATCATGAGTTACATGATATTCACTCCCGTATTCTTTGCCAACATAGGCATAACTACCCGTTTTTCAAACATTGACGCTTCTGTTGTGCTATTCGGGTTATGCTTTATTGCGGCAGGCATATGCGGCAAGCTTTTCGGATGTATGGGGGCTTCGCTTATCTGCAGATACAGCGTGCGTGACTCACTCAGAGTATGCGTGGGAATGATGGCAAGGGCAGAAGTTGCGTTAATATGCGCTCAAAAAGGAATAGATAAAGGTATGATAGATTCTTCCATTATGCCGTTTATCGTTATAATGATCATTATTTCGGGGCTTGCGACGCCTATTATACTGAAAAAATCTTATTCTCAGCCAAAGCAGGGTCTAAAGGCAGCGTAAGTTAAGTATTTTTCTCAAAAACAAAGGCAAAACATAAAATCCTGTTTTGCCCTAATGCCGGGCAGGCACCTACTTTCCCATGTGAGAAAGTAGGCAAAGGACACCAAAGGGGGAAACCCGTCGGCTGTTTCCCCCTTTGGAAACCCCTTTCGCGACCACCCGGGGGCGCTGCGCCCCCCACCGAGTGGACGGGATCCCCCCGCTCCGTTCTCGGCAAGTTTACTTTATCATTTAAGGCATCACATATTCAAAATCATATTTAAAGCAGTGTAAATACAATAAATAATTCGGAACAGACGTTTTAAGCGCTTGTTCCGAATTTTTTTGTTATTTGATATGATCATATAAGTCTTTGATTTTTTCATTGATTGAGCGCTTTAGGCTGTCGGGATAAATCACGCTTATTTTTTTGCTGTACGGCAAAAGCCAGTTAACAAGTCCTTCGCTGATATTAACATTTATCATAACATCCAGGCTTGTTTTACCTTTCTTTACAAGCTCTATTTCATCTCCGAATTTATCTGTTACGATATCAAGCATATCTGAGTCGATCTTGAGCTTTATTTTGCTCGCCTCGCCTGAAAACGCCTGCACAGATTTGCCAACGTATTCACTTATATCAAAGACACTGCTGTTATAAACCTCTGCTACCTCTCTCCTATTCTGCTCGGTTATTACAACTTTTTTCATACGGTCAATTCTGTAATTCGCGATGTTATCGTATTTATCATAATTGGCGGCGAGATAATACCTGTCTTCAAGCCAGAATAATCCGTAAGGGCTAACCGTAAATTTTCTTCCGTCATTTACCGAAAGCTTACCGTTTTTTACGAGCTTGTGATAATATGTAAAAGTTATTTTCTTATTTGCTTTTATAGCTTCGTTTATCGTGTCTATATTGTAATATATCTCCTCGTTTGTAAATTTATGGCGTTCGCCTCTGTATATGTTATCGTTTAGATTTTCCGACTGATATATACTTAAAAACGATAAAAGCTTGGATTTTAACTGTTCCGTCTTTTTGCGTGTAATAAACGGCGCGCCCTCTATCGCGTCGATAAGCAAGCGTATTTCGGGGAGCTGAAATTCCCTTTCGCCGTAATAATAGCCGCTTCTTAAATTTGATGATTTATTAACGTCGTACCCGCACTCTATCAAAGCGGAAATATCCTTATATATTGCCCTGCGCTCTACATTTACATTTTCGTCTAAGATATATTCGGCTATTTGCGCGGCGTTTAGGTGATGGTCACAATCGCTGTATTTTTTCAAAATATCAAACACTTTTAAAATTTCTGCACGGGAATCCATAATCAATCCTCCGTTTTGTATAAAATATTTGTACAAAAGTTATTATATTATTGTTGTAAATAAAAGTCAATAACTGCTTTAGAGTAACAACAGCAATTTAAACCTCAGTTTTAAAATACTTGAATCAAGCCTTACAGTAATATATAATGTAATAAAAATAAGATTTTGGCGGTTATTATGAACAGACAAGGTATTATTGATTATATTTACAAAGAATTTGGCACAGAGGGTGAGCATTTATGGACAGGCTTTCCCGACTACATAGTTTTTCGCAACAGCAAAAGCAAAAAATGGTTCGCGATAATTATGGATATAGAGAAAAGCAAGCTCGGTTTGCAGGGAGAAGGAAAGGTCGATATTATTGATCTTAAATGCGAGCCGATCTTTATTGGCTCTTTGCTGAAGAGCAAGGGTTATTTGCCTGCTTATCACATGAACAAGCAAAACTGGATAACCGTTTTACTTGACGGCAGTGCCAATGCACAAGAGCTGAAAGACCTCATACATTTCAGTTATGAAATAATTGACGGGAAAAATAAAAGTATGAATAAATAGTTTTGCACAGAGCTCTTGCAATCTTATAAAAGTACATAATTTTCCTCTCATTTTCTTTACGAAAATGAGAGGTATTTTTTTATCCCCGAAAAACAGATGAAACGTTTCTTTATATTATAATTAAACCAAATATGCCAAAAATCGGGCGATATGTGCCAAAACGTTGAAAAAGTATTGACATTTCTATATAATTAGGATATGATGTTTGATTTTGTTCAAAAAGGGAGACTCTTTAATGAGGTTTGTAGATTCTTTCAATTTTGTTTGGTTTTGTTTCGGTCTTATTATGGCTGCGGCGAATTTTGTTGTGCTGATTATCAGAAATCATATTATAAAGATAAACAGCCCCGAAGAAGTGGAAAAATCAGGCATACGGAAAATAAAAGCGCCGATCATCAATATTGCGTTACTTTCGACTGTAAGCATTACAAATGTAATTGATTTTTACTTTGACACTGATTTGTTTGTGTATGATATTATTCTATGGCTTGTGGGCTTAATTGTGTATTTGTTAATAAGATTATTCAGGCGGCAATGGCTGCGCCGCTTTACTGATGGTGATAAAATCCGAAAAAGTAATTGAGAATATTAAATACTGTTAGCAGAGGTACTTATAATGGCAAGACTATTTATCTGTATTATCAATATGTGGAGGGATCATATATGAACATCGGTAGAGAAAAACTGCAATGCCTGTTTATGTCTATGGAAGAATACATTAATTTGTCCATTGCCGAAGTCTTGAATGATTCATCCAAGGATCCTCATTTTTCGGCAGTTGCCGTGTCAAATATAATTAAATGTTACATAGATATAGAAAACCAAATGCACGTAAAGTTGCCGTACAATGACGTAAAATCATATTTTGAATTTAGCCCTTTCACGACAGAAGAGTATGATCTTTTTGAAAAAAGCAGACTTAAAGAGTCAAAGTATTACAGAGGCAAGCAGTTTTTGAATTGCAACACGGTGGTTATAGAAAATGACAGCTTGAATATTGATGAGGAAAAGCTTAAATACTTGTTTGAATTTATGGATGAATATATTGATATTGCAATTGATAAGGTAATAGATGATACAGAGCCTGATTCTCGTCTTTCTGCGGTAGATGTTTCAAACATGATCAAATGCCTTATAAACATAGAAAAACAAATGTATAAAGAACTTCCTTATAATGATGTACAATCATATTTTCAATTTAATGCTTATACAAAAGAGGAATATGAGCTTTTTGAAAAGCGAAGATTGAAAGGATTGGAGAATTACAGCTTATGAGTTTTGAAATGATTGCGTTTTCATTAATGCATTTTATTTTTGCTTTATTTGTATCAATATCGGTTTACAAAATATTTGTTAAATACAGATATAACGAGATGATAAAAATAAACTTGGATAATATGAAAAATATTGATGACTCGGATTATATCTGCGGATTGGATATATCAGATCTGAAAAAGGCTTTTCCTGTTTGTGTCTGCCTTTCCGTAGTGTTTCTTGTTATACAGAATTTTATCATTTTCAGCGGTGAACCGTTTTATGTTTCGGGAGGTATCAAAACAAACAATCTCATTAATTGTCTGTTTTTCATTGTTATGTATATGTACCCATGTTCTATTATATTTTATGTCATAAGAAACTACAAAACACACGGTGCGGAATACCAGAGGTTTTTGTTTTGGGAATGTTTTATGTACAAAGGCAAAAAGCTAAAGCTGTTTTGGGATGATCCCAAATACAGAAAAAACAGTGATCTTACAATAAGTAAATTTGATGTAATTAAGCAGGCAGATCACGAAAAGAAATGGACGAAAATCTGCATATTTGTTATGACAGCTTTCTTGATGATAGCCCCGTTCGCCGAATCAGGATCGGCTGTATATTTTGACAGTAATAAAATACTTATTTCTTATGACAAATACGATTATGATGATATAACAGCAATTAACTATGTGAGTGCTCCTTCTTTGAAAACCAAAAAGCAAAACAATAATTCCTTTGCGGCAATAATGTTCAGCGACGGAAGAATATACAGAAAATACAGCAGAACTGATGGTGATGTGCCCCTTGATGAATTTATTGAGTTCATTTCAGAAAAAAGCGGTATAAAACCTGTTGAATGTGACGCTTTACCTGATTTAAAAACATTAAAAACGGCGGAAAAAAGCAAACACGACAAAATAATATCCGTAGATACACACTTTAAAATAGCTCAACGTGATTCTTTTGATTATGAATACAGTATTTACGATAATGAAGGCAACACTGTATATCACGAAAACACAAAAGGCAAATTGCCGCAAATAGACAAGCTTTCAGAAAAATTGTTAGATATTCACTTAAGCTTTGGAAGCGGTATAATCCGCCACCTATATTATGATATAGAAAACGATAGGTTATCACAGGAGTTTTATTATGTTGTAGCCTTAAAGAACGATATAATCGCATATATAGGTGAGGCTGAAAATGAAAATAAGCAAAACAAATCACTGATAATACAAAATATATATGATAAAGATAAATACTGCAAAGAAATAAACTTAAATCTTTCAAAAGAGCCAATGCCGATAGACAATGCCGAATTTTCTGATGATATGACTCAACTTTTTATTAAATATAGGAATGAAGCCGGTAACAAAGTTGAAGAAAACATTATAATTGATGGATAAATATTTGTATAAGGAATTTTTAAAATCAAGGAGGGACAAAATGGAACCGCAAAGCACTAAAAAGATTATGGAAGAATTGTTTGGAGATAGATTATCCGATTTGGGATTTAAGAAGTCAAAGCAAAGGACATGGTATAAAATAGTAAATGAAAAAAATCTGATTGTTATTCATGGTGACAGAACCTACTATGATGAATATGTAGATGATATTTATTTTGAATATCATTTATGTTTATTCCCTGCGCATACATATCAAGAATTAGATTTTCATGTTATGGATAGCATTACCAATTTCAACACATCGAGTATTTACTATTGTTTGGAAGAAAAGAACGGAGGTAAATGGAGCTCAATGTGGTCATACAGAGAAAAGGACATAGCAATTAATTTCTTTGACGAAAAGATAGCTCCTTTGATAAAAAAAATAACTGACTACGACTCAAGAATTGAAGCCATTAATTGGATTTACACAACTTTTCTCGTTGAAGCAAAATATGATGATGTTTTCAGTGTTGAGGTTGCCATCAACGATCAGTTATACCAAAAAAAATATGATATTGCGTTAAAAAACCTGATAAAATGGAAAGAGTTAGAAGATAGGATCAAGGTAAGCAAACCTAAATTTACTGAAATAATTCCTCCTGAAGAATTAAGCCCCAAATACACAGAGGCTTTGAAAGAACGGGAGAAAGCGCGCAGTGACAGGTTGGTGCTCATAAAAGTTCTCCAAACTGGTGATCGCAATTATATAGATAATGAAGTTGAAAAACGCAAATTGGCTAACGAAGAAAAAACGCTTAAAATGTGGAAAGAGTATTTCAGAATAAAAGATTGACATTTGATAGACCCTTATTGCCGGTTCAAAAGCTTAAAATTAAGGAGAAAAGATATGAACAAAATTGAAAAACTCATTAATAAGTATCTGAATTTTTTAGTAACCGATTTTAACCTAAGCTATAAATTGCAAAAATTTAACGAGTTCAAAGGCTTTTGCGGACCTGTATATGCTTACAGCTTTTATAATGATAAAGGTTGTTTTACAATTCATTACATTGCGCAAAGAGATGAAATAGGCTTTTATAAATCAAAAAATATTTCACCTGATCAAAATCTTTTAATGGAAAATGAAATAAATTTAACAGAGTATATTTCTCCTGCATTTAGAAAAAGCACGATTTTTAAAAGATTGTCTGCTTCAATAAGAAATCAAATCAGAAATAAAAAATCATTTTTTGGATTATATATTTAATCAAAAGATAATTAATAACAGCGTGGTGCAATTATGATCAGAGGCGTAAAATTTAAGATACCTCAAAAATGCGGCAAATCATTATGGCAAATTCTCAGCTGTATAGACATAGCAAAATATGATTGGCATTATATTGAGAGCCAATCTGAGATTTGTGGGGCAAAATGGGGAACCGAATTTTTTGATAAAGAAATATATGACGGTCAAAGCTTTTCAAAGCAGATTCAAAATGAACATTACATAGTATTTTTAAAGCTTCAGGCATATTTCAAAGGCGAAAGCTACTGCGAGATACATTCATATTCCGATTTTGTAAAAAATGATTGTCAAATAGTCGTTTTAATTGATGATTGTGAATTTGTTGATATTTATTTGAAAGATAATGAATTATGCAAAAAGCTTTATGAAAACGCGTTAAAAAATAATTTTGCGGATATAGACTATATAACTGATGAAAAGGATGAGCGCAAGAGATTTGATGTGTTATAAGCTTATAACATCAAGAAAGACATAAAAGAGGTGATTTAAAATGAAGCAAACAAAGCTATACAACATGATTTTTCCGCCGTTTATGTTAACGGTTATTTGGCCGATTTCTGCTATAGGAAACCTTATTATTGATTCATTGGTTGTTACAGCCGTTTTGTTGACTTTTAAGAAATTTAGTCTCGATATTTTTGAAAAAGTATTTTTGCGTTTATGGCTTTGGGGATATGTATCTGATGCGATAGGTGCCGTTTTAATGTTTATTGTGTCTGAGGTGGGAAAATTTGAGTTGTATGATGCTCATATTGAACCGAATTCTTTACTTTTTGAGATATTCAACGGTATCGATCGTGCAGTGACTTGGTCCAGTTTAGACAGTATATGGGGAATTCTGTTTATAATACTCGGAATACTTATTGCGGCAATTTCTATATTTTTATTTGACTACAACTTGGTATTTAAAAAACATTTATCAGATGTACTTACAAAAAGGCAAATGATTATCGCATCACTGTCCATGGCAATATTTACAGCACCTTATACGTTCTTTTTGCCGGAGAGCTTTTATGATACCATAAACAATATACCCACTAGAATAATGGAGTATTGTATGAGGTGATTTAAAATGAAAGAAACGAAGCTATACAACATGGTTTTTCCAACCTTTACATTGTTTTTAATAATGCCCAGTTTATGGCTTATTGCTTTACCTGTAAATTTTATTTTTGATTCGCTTGTTATTTTTATCATTTTTGCGGTTTTTTATAAACGACCTAGATTTGATTTGTATAAAAAAGTAATATTGCCAATTTGGCTTTTCGGCTTTTTAGCTGATGTACCGGGCGCAATATATCTTTCAACAGTGGGACATATAATACATGCGGAATATTACGAATCACCGCAAAATTTAGGCGAAAATATTTCGTCTGGTATCTACATGGTAACAAACCACTCTTCAGTTGAAGATTTATGGTCTTTTCTCTATATGATGAGTGGCATATTGATTTCCGCTGTATTGATATTTCTGCTAAACTTTTTGGTATTCCATTTAAAGTTAAAAGGAATAATACTTAGTAAAAAGCAAAAACTGTTGGCATCGTTTGCAATGGCAATATTTACAGCACCTTACACCTTTTTGCTTCCGAAAGAATTATTCTACTAATTGTATAATTAAAAATACATATAGTAAAACACCGTCCGCAATGTGAACTTTAGATTTAGTTCTCACTGCGGACGGTTTCATATCAATCGTATTTTCCTTCTGAACAATACAATACAAACATTTAGTTAAAAAAACAAAAAATGACAGAATAACCTTGCCGGGAAAAAGGCAGGGGGCTCTCGTCCACCCAGCGGGGGGCGCAGCCACCCGGGTGGTCGCGAAAGGGGTTTCCAAGGGGGGAAACAGCCGACGGGTTTCCCCCTTTGGTGTCCTTTGCCTACTTTCTCACATGGGAAAGTAGGTGCCTACCCGGCATTAGGGCAAAACGTGTTATTATACATAACCAAACAATCGAATTAAAGGGCAATATTTTAAAAAACAATCCCTCAGTCGGCTTCGCTGGCAGCACCTTAAATCAA
>JAEEHZ010000225.1 GCA_016281115.1 Clostridiaceae bacterium
AAAGGGTACTATCTTTACAAATGTTGTACAAAACCTTGACGATAACACGGTATGGTGGGAAGGCCTCGATAAGAATCCTCCTGCACACGCTCTTAATTGGAAGGGTGAACCTTGGAACGGACCGGAAGAAACTGCAAAAGGCAACAAGGGTGCGCATCCAAACAGCCGCTTTACCGCACCTGCAAAGAATTGTCCTTGCATAAGCCCGATGTTTGACGACACAACGGGTGTTCCGATCTCCGCTATTATATTCGGCGGCAGACGCGCACAAACAACTCCTCTCGTATATCAATCGAGAGATTGGGACAATGGCGTGTTTGTAGGTTCAATTATGGCTTCCGAGACAACTGCAGCCGCAACAGGCGCGGTGGGCGTTGTAAGACGTGACCCGATGGCAATGCTTCCGTTCTGCGGTTATCATATGGCAGACTATTTTGCACATTGGATTGAGATGGGCAAGCTCCTTGGTGATAAAGCTCCCAAGATCTTCAACGTTAACTGGTTCAGACTTGACGATGAAGGCAACTTCCTGTGGCCCGGATTCGGCGACAACTTCCGTGTTCTTGAATGGATACTTGCAAGATGCGAAGACAAAGCAGACGCTCAGGAAACTGCGATTGGATATGTTCCTCACGCAGACGATATCAACCTTGAGGGACTTGATATCGACAAAGAAGTGCTTGAAAGCATTCTTTATGTTGACAACGAAAAATGGCTCAAAGAGGCAGAGGGAATAGAGGAGTTTTACAAGAAATTCGGCGACAAACTGCCTGAAAAACTCAGAGAAGAGTTAAAATCCTTAAAAGAAAGACTTTCAAAATAATATTTCAATAAGCCTTAACGGTATTACACAGACTGAAATCTCTGTGTAATACCGTTATTTTATGTCATTACGGCAAAAACACCTTTTTGCACATATATGCGTATGATAGTAAAGCGGATAACTTTACAAAATTATATAGGAGGCATATGTGTGTGGCATAGAGTGTTGACAGGCATAATTTTTCCGTTTTTCGGAACAAGTTTGGGAGCTGCGTGCGTATATTTTATGAAGCGACAGCTTAACATAAATGTAACTAAGGCTTTAAACGGCTTTGCAGGGGGAGTTATGGTTGCGGCTTCTGTTTGGAGCCTTATACTTCCTGCTATCGATCAGGTGGATTATATGGGAAGATTTGCGTTTTTTCCTGCAGTGGCAGGCTTCATATTGGGTATATTATTCCTGATTTTGGTCGACCGCGTTACCCCGTACTTAAGCAACCGTTTTTTCAAAACCAACGGTGAGCTTGTAAAGATGTCAAATACGTCTATGACGGTTTTTGCGGTAACTTTGCATAATATTCCCGAAGGTATGGCGGTGGGGGTAGCGTTTGCAGGCGTTTTGGCGGGCTCGCCGGAGATAACGCTCGGCGGCGCTATGGCGTTGTCCATCGGCATAGGTATACAAAATTTTCCCGAAGGCGCTATTATTTCTATGCCTGTTCATGCAGACGGAAAATCAAAGAACAGATCATTTATTACAGGTTTGCTTTCGGGTGTTGTCGAACCTGTAGGCGCTGTTATTACTATTCTGTTTACAAGCCTGTTTGTGCCTGCAATGCCTTATTTGCTGTCGTTTGCCGCAGGGGCAATGATATATGTTGTCGTGCAGGAGCTTGTACCCGAAATGACATCGGGGGAGCGTTCATATTTAGGCGTTATTATGTTTTCGTTGGGATTTGCCGCCATGATGATGCTTGATGTAGCATTGGGATAGCTGTTATATTGTTATTAATTTGACAATTATTGACATAACAGTATTATCATAATATAATCAAAAGAGCAGAGAACCTCTATATAAATGTACATTTTAGCATTTATATATAATAAATTTCAGGAGGATAAAAAATATGTTAAAAAAGGTTATTTCTTTATTTGTTTTATTTACAGGGATAATTCTAATATCAAATACTGCAGTTTCGTATGCATATTCTACGGATAAATATTCGATAGAAGTTCCCGATTCTTACAAAGAAACGTCTGAAGGTTCGTTTTCAAACGAAAACGGCAACAGTATAAACATAATAATTAACCGTTATACGTATAATAGTGCAGATCCGTATACAGAGAAAAACTTAAATGAGATTGTAAATGAATTTGAAGAATCGAGCAAAGATGAATTTATAAACGCTATAAAGCAAGAGTTGAAAAAATACGATATTTCCGAAGAAGATATAGAAGAATATGTAAATAATATAAAAATTGATATTAATATAAAAACAAAAGAAATATCAACTATAACGTCTGATAAATATAAATGCTTTCATATTCTCACGCAGTTTACGATAGACGGAACACCGTGCTATACAGACCAGTATTGCACTATATCAAATAAAGATATGTTTATAATTACGGTAACTGCGGACGATATGAAATACTTTAATACATCAGAAGCGCTTAATATGGTAAATTCGTTGAAGATCAATAATTACAAAGAGCCTTCGGGAAGTTCATCTAAATTTTTAACGCGGCTGATTATAGCCGCAGCCGGTGGGGCAATTATAGGTCTTATCGCCGCAATTATTAGCAGAATAACAAAGCGCAACAAAGACAAAGCAATAGAACAAAACGTAAATTCCAATGTGGATATGAACTTGAATTCAAATGTTAACGGGGATTATGACAAAAATAATATTGATTATCAAAACCCCACTGAACAAAACAGCGATCGGCAAAACTAAACGTTTATAATATAAAATTTCAGCCCTCAGGATAATCTGCTTATCCTGAGGGCAAAACTGTATCTCACTGTTTAGTGGGTTGATGTAATTGTAAGTATCAATCCTCAACCACAAAACTTATGCTTATATGATCGGGTCTGGAGTCAAGCTCATCCTGTGGACAATCCGGCGCACTGTAATCTTTAAACCAGTTTCCGTATATATGGACGTTAACATTTTTCAGCTTACCTGTCTGCGCGTCATAAGTAAGGTTAAAATATGATTCATCTGTTATATCGTAATATCCGGTATTTGATGGAGTACCCGGTTTAGGTGAATTCATTGAAATAGAATATGATTCGTAATATGCATCAGGCAGATCGGTGTAAGATTTTTTCTCAGTCTTGCTTCCGTTTATTGAAGGAATGGATGTAAGAGGTCCGTATTTTATTTCTCCGTTTTTCTTTACTTCATTAATTTCGCCGATAAGGCTTACAGAGTTTCTGCTGAAGGCGATGTTTTTAATCGTGTTTGTAGACGTATATTCATATTCTTTGCTTACTGCCGGCAAGTTTATCTTTACCTTACCGTTTGCCAAAAGCTCTATCGTGTTTTCGGCAGGAAGAACATCCATATTCGAGAAGAGATTATCTTCATATTTCATAGACGGGTCACTTGTTATGCGCAGCTTGTATACTTCCTTTGCGCTTGTGTCGGGTGCTTCGATCTCTACGTGTATTATCCCATCTTCGGAAATGGGGGGTATTTCAAAATCAACTTCTTTTTCCTTGCTCTTTTCATCATTCAGATTTCTGAATGTTATTGCCGTAGGCGCACCCATCATAAGATAATGAAAATAAGTGCATCTGAATACAACATTGCCTTTATTTTCCGTAAGCATAGGCAAAAAGTTGTTTTTTGCCGGGTAATAATCTTTATATTCTCCTTTTAAAAGCTTAAGACCTACTGTGTTATTGCCTACCTGTTGCGTATTTTCAGAGAAATTAACATTAGGCATAAAAGCAGGCACATCAACATGCTCATATTCATTGCTGTCGTTTTTAATGCAAAAGTACATAGGCGAATCATAAACCACCCTTAGGTCTGAATAAGAGCCAGTCTCGGTTTCATACAGCGCAAAGTTTTCTGTTTCTCTAAGCGGTATGTTGTAAGATGATCTCACAAAGTTTTTAGGGTCATCAAGCGCATTGTCAATAACCGAAAATTCCATCTGCGTGTTAAGAAGGGGAACAAGTTCCCTGCGAATAGTATCGTCTGCCTCTAACTGCGCATCGTGCTCCATCCGGGTTGCAATATCTAGGAACAGTTTTTGGTGTTCAATATACAATTCTTTTAATAATCTGTCGGTAAGAGTTTTCTTTGACATATTTGAATCGGCGGGCAATCTTGCTGTTTGTGAAGCTTCTCCTCTTGCTTTCATTGCCTCTTTTGAAAAGCTTAAAAATGCTTGGTCACCCAGATCCCAACATGACTCGGCATAGTTTTTATAAAACTCTTTAACGGCATCGGTGATCTTGTCAGGCTCTTTTTCCAATATTTTAAAAATAACGTTAACAGCAACAGACCATTCAAGGTTTATACTATCATCGCGCGTATCCTCTGCGGTAATACCGCCTATGCCGTTAATTTTTGCCATTCCTAAATTAACGGCGTTTTTAAACGTGGTGTTTTGCTCGTCACTAAACGCAGATAAACGTTTTATATTTCCTGTTACGCCGTCACCGTAGTTCTTTCCGGCATATTCGGGAGCATCATAATAAAATCTGCGCAGCCCTTTTTCATTTGCGAAATACTCTCTGTAATTAAGTTCAACGCCTACTAAATCATCATACGGAGTTTCGCAGGATTTAGAATAGATATATAAAGCAACTCCTCCTGCTGCCGCTACAATCGCAAGCGGAGCAGATTCAATGGTTGCGGCGGTTGCACCTACAAGTCCGAGAGCCGTACCGAGGTATCCGTCCCAGTTTCCCCAAAAAGCCGCTGTTGCATCTTCGTATTTTCCTTGTTTAAGCTCTTCTGTAGCTTTGCAATTTGTAAGCTGAAATCCGACTATTGTAGTAATTGCTCCTAACCAGTCAAACAAATTGCTGCCCTTATTATTCTCTAATACCTGTGCGTGTTCATGTACAATATTTTTAAGACCTTTTGATATTTTTTCCAATGACAGTTCATCAAGCGTTTTAACAGCGGGGTCAATAATCAAGGTTTGTGAATTACCTACCATATCAACAGCATCGTTTGTTTTGCCTATCTCATCC
>JAEEHZ010000226.1 GCA_016281115.1 Clostridiaceae bacterium
CCAGGGCGTGCCGTAAACGAAACACTCCCCGTTTTCCACCCGTATTATCGGCTTGTCGTCGTTGATATAGGTCATCTTGTCTTTTAAAAGCCCTTTCCACAACGCGGCGTGAGTGGATTTTCCCGTCCCGCTCGGCGCGGCAAAAATATACGCCTTGTTATCCACCGCGACGGCGCTGCCGTGAAACAGTATCCCGTCTTTGTTTTTCAGAAGGTAATCGCATATCTTCCTGAACGCGGCAAGCCCTTCGAGATAATATTCGGGAAAAACCGCGCCCTGCGCCCTTTCCTTTTCCCCGTCTATATCCGCTTGCGTTACCGATATAACGCACTCTGGTTCGTTTTCTCCCGAATCGATAAAACCTTCGCAGATCTTCGCGAGATATTTGTACTTGTGCGTTATTCCGAAGGTTACGTCGGCTATTTTACAGCGCAATATATTCTCCCTTTCTCACAATTTATTCTATTGTATCAAAGCGCAAGCGGTTTGTCAATGTAAAAACGATTGCGGTGCAACGATTTTTACCGTTGCACCGCAAAATACCTTATCTGTGATTTTTTTAATGGGAATTTATATACATCGTAAATATTTCCGTAAGGTCGGGCGTTTCGGCGTAATACACTACGTAATCCTGCTCGCTCTTAAATTTTACAATATATATCTCGTTTGAATTTTCGAACAGGTAAAACGTTAATATTGCTTTTCCCTCTGCGACAACGTGAACCATACTACTCTTTGTTATAATGTCGCTTACGGATTTTACGCTTCCAGACTGTTCGTCGCCCGATTCGACTGTTTCAAAAATCAAAGCGCTTTGTGCGTTATCAAACAGGCAATTCAGAAAACCCGCTTTTTCCTCCTTCGTCGTCAAATCTTTCATATCCGCAGATGAAGCGCTTTTTGCCGTTAAAAAGGATATCTTATCTAACGAATAAGAAAAATTGCCGTCGTAATCCTTAAATCTCAAAGTCAGGATCTCATTTTTATAAGTAAAAGCATAATCCCCCGCCGAATCTTCTTTATCCTGCCCACAAGCACAAAAATTCACCGTTACGCATAGTGTTAAACTTAATAAAATTATCAAAAATTTTTTCATTCGATTTGTTTGAATCCACTAAATATATTTATCGAACAGTTCGTTTGCGTTTTGAATCGTAGCAACAAAAATGTCTTGCTCTTGTTCAAAATATGCTTGACTCGTTTCTTTTACGACAAAAAATTCAAATATTTTACCGACAGAATTTTCTTGTGATGTTTTGTATATTGTAATAGAAGTATTAAACAATTTAAATCTGTCAAAATCGGTGCCCTCAAATTCCTGCGTTCGACTAAAAGCAATAACATTATTTGACCTTCCAAATAACACCACAAAAAAGTCTTTTATATCTTCTTCGCTTTCGAACCGTTTTGGACTCGAATATAACACGCCTTTATAGGTTTCAATTTTCGATACTTCACTTAAAGTACAAGAAAACACACCTGAAAGGGCTACAGTCTGATTGTCATAAGATAAAACGTAATCGCTTTGCGTTTCAGATTCGTTTTCATTATTACAGCCTAACACAAAAAAACAAGGTAAAACAAATGTTAATAAAGCCAATAGAACTATTAAAAACCGTTTCATATTTTTCTTCCTCCTATTAACTTATAACTGGTTCTAAACCGTAAGGTTGCGGTATGGGACCGTCAAGTGCACTTACCCTTGCCCCACACGTTCTACAAATATACCATAGACCTGATAATCTAAAATCATGCGCTTCTATTACACTATAAGAACATTTAGTACAGTTTGTTGAATGCGTATAATCATCAATCTTAACCGTACGTAACGTATGACTTTCTAAAACATTTTCTCCGCATATACAAGTTACCGTATGATATATGGTATTGTAATTAGTGTAGCTGTGATTGTGATTTGCTATTACTTGTTTCCCGCAAATACAATTACCAATATGATAGTCATCAAATATCGTATAGCTATATGAATGGTTGCTAAATTGTTGTGCACCACAAACACTACATATGCCAAGGTGGTAATCCTCATAAGAAGTATATACAAAGGTGTGAATATGCAACTTGTAGTACTTTACATAGGTTGCCGAACCGCCATACGTTGATACATATGGACAATAATCTCCTTGATGCTGATAGAGCCCTGCTCCACCCCATTTTGAAAGCACCGTAACCAAATTCGCATCTCCACAAACACCGTTAGGGGTTCCGCTTTGCCGTGCAATAACTATACCGGAATGTAAATTAAAGCCTGTGCTATCAAAATAACATATTATATCGCCGACATTACCAGTGGACTCCTCATAACTATAATCCATGTAATAAGCAGAAGGATTTGGCATCCAATATATGTTGGAAGCATTTTGTTCATACCAAGCAAAAGAATGACAATTATAGATATTAGTTATTTGTGCTTGTTCTATAACATTCGGAAAGAAATAGTCAATTTGCGACTGAATATACTCTATTTCTGCTTCAGTAAATTCCGTATTTATAAGTACCAATACAGGCGTTCCGTTTGGTGTATATACATAATCATAATTGTCCTCTGCCAAAACGGAAAAGGCAATACAAGTCGTGCTCGTGATAACCGCAACAATAGCTGCAAAAAACATCAATAATCTTTTTTTCATAAAAAACCCCCTCAATATTTTTTTAAATTGTAACATACACAAGCATGTCTGTCAATATGTTCTTCCAAAAAAACAGGGCTTACGCCCTGTCGTGAAAATTTATGCGCATTACATACTGCCGAGAAGAACTTCTTTTATTCTTTCTTCGGTCTTTTCGGTAACTTCGTCTTCCTTAAAAACCACTTTGCCGCCTTTTATTACCACGATTCTATCCGCCGTCATCACCGCTTCGCCTATATCGTGGGTAACGGTGATCACCGTCCTGCCGCTTTCTTTTTGCAGTTTCTTTATAAGTCCCGTAAGCCTGTACTTTAACGCAAGGTCGAGATTTATAAGCGGTTCGTCCATAAGTATTATCGGCGACGGGTATAAAAACGCGCGGATAAGCGCGACTCTCCTTGCCATGCCCGCGGAAAGAGATTTAGGATACGCGCACCCGTAATCGGCAAGCCCCACGCTATTTAG
>JAEEHZ010000227.1 GCA_016281115.1 Clostridiaceae bacterium
ATAAATGCGACGAATTTTATTATCCCGACGACGAGTTCGGTATAGCGTGGAACGACCCCGGCATCGGCATACAGTGGCCTAATCTGATGGGTGAATACAGAGGCTCGGCAAGCGCCGAGGGATATTTTTTGAAGGACGGAACAAAAATAATTTTAAGCGAGAAAGACGAAAAATTGAAAAATTTGAAATAAACCCGTTTATAGTTGCTTTTGAAATTATTATAGTGAAAAAATCAGCTCCGCAGTGCCCGTTGTGCTTGGCATTTGCGGAGTTTACGTCTTTCAATCAGTTACTGAAAACTTAAGACTGAAAATTTAAAAATGAATAATACAAAGCGAAAACCCTGCCACTTGCGTGACAGGATTTTCGCGTTGGTGACCCATCGGGGATTCGAACCCCGGACACCTTGATTAAAAGTCAAGTGCTCTGCCGACTGAGCTAATGAGTCAAATATATGGGGTGGGTAATCGGACTTGAACCGATGGTCTCTGGTGCCACAAACCAGCGCTTTAACCAACTAAGCTATACCCACCGTAAGTGGCGCGCCAAAAGGGACTCGAACCCCTGGCCTACTGCTTAGAAGGCAGTTGCTCTATCCAGCTGAGCTATTGGCGCATTTCTGGAGCGGGTGATGGGAATCGAACCCACACGACCAGCTTGGAAGGCTGGGGTTCTACCACTGAACTACACCCGCATTTTTTAGCGGCAGAAAGTATAATATCAGATTTTGTAATTAATGTCAAGCATTATTTAAAAAAGTTGATAAAAAAATTACCAAAACAACACGACTGTTTTTTCAATTAAATATTGTCAAATAACTTTTGGTTAGCACAATTCACAGGCAATGCAAGCGCTTTTGATCCGGCGAGTTATATATGTGTTATTCTTGCAACTTGTGCAAACTAATATTCCGGTATCCGAAAAAAATTAACTAAAACTCAATCTTCTTTGTAAGTTGATATTGAAATTTTGCATTTTATATTGTATAATGTTGAAAAATAAGGATAGTGTCACAATGGATTTAAAATTCAAAGCAAAAAAAGCAGTAGAGATATTGGAAAAAGAATATCCCGAAGCCGTGTGTTCACTGAGATATGACGCCCCTTTTCAACTGCTTGTGGCAACAAGGCTTGCCGCCCAGTGTACAGACGCACGGGTAAACATTGTCACACCCGTTTTGTTTGAAAAATACCCCGATATATCTTCAATGGCGGATGCCGATGTTTGTGATATTGAAGAATGTATAAAGAGTTGCGGACTTTATAAAACAAAGGCGCGTGACATAAAGCTTTGTGCCGAGATGCTGAGGGATTCTTTTGACTGCAGCGTTCCCGAAAATATGGAAGATCTGCTCAAGCTGCCGGGCATCGGCAGAAAAACAGCTAATCTTGTACTTGGAGATGTGTTTGGAAAAAGTGCGGTCGTGGTTGACACTCATTGCATAAGAATAACCAAAAGACTCGGTTTTCATAATATAAAAGATGCGGTAAAAATTGAAAAAATATTAAAAGATGTTTTACCTGCGGACAAATCCAACGATTTTTGCCACAGACTTGTTTTGCACGGACGCGCTGTTTGCACCGCGAGAAACCCCAAATGCGACAATTGCGGTTTAAGGGATATATGTGATAAAAATATTTGATATTAAAATAGGTTTGCAAAATGAATGTAAAGGAAGGGGACAGATATTGGAAAATTTGATTTATAATTCTGCGGCGAAAAAGCTGAAAAAATATTATGCATCTCCTTTGTGCCTTATTGCTTTTGTTTTTGCGTGCGGATGCTTTTTAACGTCAATAATGACGACAATTATGGGAGCAATGGGTGCGACAAACAGTCTGCTTTCGAGAATAGATGACTATGCTTATTTGCCCGAAGGGTTCAGTTATTCCCAATTTGCGGGCACAAATACAATTATCGCCGACATTTTCGGATGTCTTACCATTGGTTTGCTCGCGGCTGCCGTGGGACTTATATATTTTATGTCTAAGCACGATAAATCACCCTCGGCAGGCTTTACGATAATACATATATATGGTATAATAGGAATAATATTTTCAGTACTGTTAGGCTTGCTTTTGGTTTTGTTATTAATCTTGGGAATAATACTTATGGCAAGCGGCGGACTGTTAACGAATATGCTTGGGTCTTTGGATCTGGGAAGTATATATAAGGATACAGCTTTTGATTCGGGTGAATATTACGGACACGACATAGGCTCATATTTCTTCGGTATGTTTACCGTTGCGTTCATTGTAGTCTTTTTCATTTTGCTTGTCGTATTTGTACTTTGCCTTATGTATTTCATAAATATGACAAGATATTCTTCTTCTATGAAAAAAGGATTGAGAGAACCGTATTTGCATGTAAAAGGCGCGGGATTTTTCGGTGTGTTTTCAATTATAATGGGGGCGTTTATGATCATAGGCGCACTAAACAGCGTATCGTTATTTGCATATGACCCTGCGCTTGCGATAATTTCGATCATTGAAATACTTTGCTATGCGGGAATGTATATTTCCTTCGGCATACTTGCGGCGGGCTTTAAAAAATACGCCGTTGCGGTAAACAAAGAGCTTGAGGCGCAATATAATAGTTATGCGCGCGGTTTTTAAGTATAGTTAAGAACTAATTTTGCCTCAGGGGTGAGAAAAACGATTGGCACAAGAAGAGCAATAAGAGTGGTTATTATCCTGTTGGCAGTGTGGGCTGTGTTTTTCTTTACCGATTTTGCTCTCGCAAGCAATAAGCACGACCCTGTTTTTTGCCTGTCCGCGGAGTATTATGCAGAGGGTAACAAGGAGTTTTTGGGCTTATTTTATAAAATACAGAAAACGACCTTTGTAGATGATAACCAAAACGTGCAGACAACGTATGTTTTGTCTCCTTGGATATTTGACAACGCGCAATATAATTTCAGCGTTGGGTCAATAGTCTACAAAAAATAATTTATGTTTGTCTAAAATAAATGCTTTAAATTGTTATAATGTTAGCAAAGATAGTTTTAAGACCGTTGTGAACCTATCTTGCTGCCGCAATTTTGCATTATTTTAAATATAATAAAAACGGAGGTATACTATCATGAACAACGAAAATCGCAACAACAAAATTGGGATCAGATGCAAAAAATCGGCGTCTGTTTTGTTGGCCGTGCTTCTTACATTATGTATGCTTGTATCGGTTATCCCTACCGCAGCTTTTGCTGCAGAAAACGAATCTGTTATAGCTGCCGATTATGAAGTTGGCAACTATCAGGTAACAACACAGGGCGGAAGCCTGAAACTCAGAGCAGAGGCAAACGCCGACGCAACAGTGCTTGTTTCCGTTCCTAACGGTACAATAATAAGCGTATCAGAGTTTTCAAACGGCTATGGAAAAACAACTTACGACTCACAAACAGGTTGGTTGTCTATGTCTTATCTTAAAAAGGTAGCAGACAACACTTCTGTAACCACAGACCAACCGGGAACATACACAGTAATAGTTGAAGAAGGCAGCAGTCTTCTTCTCCGTGCTGACGCTGATCCTTCGGGTAAAATTCTTGCAAGAGTTCCCGGAAACACAACAGTTGAGATTACTGAAGTAAGAAATGGTTACGGAAAAACAATCTACAACGGTCAAACAGGTTGGCTTTCCATGAATTATCTCTATTTTACAGCTGTGGTTACGATAGATTTGCCTACAGGCATATATGTTGTAACAACAGACGGCGGAAACCTTGTTATGCATAAGGAAGCCGACGTAAAATCAGAGACAGTAATGGTTATTCCCAACGGCAAAGAAATCGAGATCACCGAAGTTAAAGACGGCTACGGAAAAGCTACTTACAGCGGTGTTACCGGTTGGGTTGCTATGGAATACCTTAAAGCAAAATCACAAAACAACAACGGTGTTCCCACAACTGCAGGCACATACAGAGTTGCTACAAATGAGGGTAACCTTATACTCCGTTCAACATCAAGCACAGCAGGAGAGATCCTTGATTTGATCCCCAAGGGAACTATCCTTAACGTAACAGAAGTTCAGAACGGTTTTGGTAAAACAACTTACAACGGAAAAACCGGTTGGGTTTCCATGAGCTTCCTTGAGAGCATCAATGAGATCTCTTCAGATGTACCTGTATCCGACAATGAGAGCATTGTTGGTTCTTACAGAGTAACAACAAACGGCGGAAACCTTATCCTTCGTGACAGTGCAAGCGCATCCGGCAAAGAGATCGCACTTGTTCCCAACGGCACAGTAGTTACTATTTATGAGATAAAGAACGGCTACGGAAGAACAATTTATGACGGCAAAACAGGTTGGCTTGCAATGTCTTACCTTTTGGCTGACAACGGCCAAACAGGCGGTGACATAGGAAGATATCAGGTTACAACCTCAGAGGGTAACCTCATTCTCCGCGCAGACGCTACATCCGCAAGCGGCATAGTTGCTCTCGTTCCCAAGGGAACTATCGTAACAATTACCGAGATCAAAAACGGCTATGGCAAAACAACTTATAACGGAAAAACAGGCTGGCTCTCTATGAGCTACCTTACAAAGGTTTCCGATTCTACTTCTACCGATACATATATCTACGGTCAGCCGGGAACATATGTAATTACAACACAGGGCGGAAATCTTAACTTCAGATCAGAGCCCAGCTCTGCGGCTTCCGTATACTTCACGATTCCTAACGGAACACGCGTAGAAGTTACAGGCTTTGTAAACGGTTACGGACAGACAACCTACAACGGTCAAACAGGTTGGCTTGCCGCTCAGTATTTGGTATTTGTAAACGGCACATCGGATGTAACAAGTGATTCTGATGTTTCAGGCGAGTACAAGGTAACATTAAACAGCGGAAACCTTATTCTCCGTGATGCTCCTAACTCTTCGGGCAAGCAGCTTGCTCTTATTCCTAACGGAACAATTCTTACAATTTCACAGGTATCTAACGGCTACGGAAAGACTGTATATCAAGGCATTGACGGTTGGGTATCCATGAACTATCTTGTAAAGACAGGCGATATCTCTAACCTTACAGCAAACGGCGATTACAAGGTAACGACAAACGGCGGAAACCTTATTCTCCGTGAAGAGCCCAGTGCTTCTGCAAAGCAGTTAGACCTTATTCCTAACGGCACATTGCTTAAGATAACAGAAGTTAAAAACGGCTACGGCAAAACAATTTATAACGGTTACAACGGTTGGGTATCTATGAGCTATCTTACTCCTTTGTCACAAGAGCAATCTCTCGGCAGCTATGTAGTAAGCGTATCTTCAGGTAACCTCATTCTCCGTGAGCAGCCTTCAACAGCAAGCGCAATGCTTGACCTTATCCCCAAGGGAACAGTTGTTTATATTACAGAAATCAAAAACGGTTTCGGCAAAACAACATATCACGGTCAAACAGGCTGGCTGTCTATGAATTATCTTACATTCCTTTCAACTGAAAACAGAGAGACAGACACAGATAGAAACAACAACTACACACCCGGCAAATACAATGTAACAACAAACGGCGGAAACCTCATTCTTCGTGAGCAACCGTCATCAGCAAGCGCACAGCTCGCTCTTATTCCTAACGGCACAGCTCTTGTAATCACAGAGTTCAACGGCGACTGGGGTAAGACAACTTACGCAGGTAAAACAGGTTGGG
>JAEEHZ010000228.1 GCA_016281115.1 Clostridiaceae bacterium
ACAGCATAGGCAGAAAGACCAATACAGCGCACATCAATGATACAATTCGTTTTTTCATAGTAATTCCTCCTTAGTTTTATTTACCTACATAGTATAAACACATAAGAAGACGGTTTTTAGACAGGGATTTGCCGATCTTTTAAAATTTTTATTGCCTTGTTATCGAGAGATAAGCCTCTCTTATGTTGCTTACCCCCACAAGCTCAATGCCTCCGAGCTCGCTCGGGGATTTTTTAAGATTGCGGTAGTTGTGCATAGGCAAAACGCATTTTGTAAAACCGAGTCGTGCCGCCTCTACAACACGCTCCTCTGCGTGTGATACGCTTCTTATTTCTCCCGCAAGCCCTACCTCACCGAAAACTATAACGTTTTCGGGTACAGGTACGTCCTTCAGACTGCTTATAAGGGATATTGCCACCGCAAGGTCGACACTCGGCTCATCAAGGCGTAAGCCGCCTACAACATTAACGTAAGCGTCTGCGTTCGAAAAATAAAAGCCCGCGCGCTTTTCAAGTACGGCTATTATCATCGCCATACGGTTATAGTCAAAGCCTGTGCACATCCTTCTCGGCGTGCCGAATCCCGTGCCTGCTGCCAAGCCTTGTATTTCAGCCAATATGGGGCGTGTTCCCTCCATAACCGACGTAACACACGTTCCCGATACGTTTTTCGGTCTGCCTGCAATAAGCATCAAAGAGGGGTTTTCGACTTCCCTAAGTCCTTTGTTCACCATTTCAAAAACGCCTATTTCATTAGTTGAGCCGAAGCGGTTTTTAATAGCTCTCAAAATCCGGTAGGTCATTTGTCTGTCGCCTTCAAAATAGAGCACTGCGTCCACAATGTGTTCAAGTACCTTTGGACCCGCTATTGCGCCGTCTTTGTTTACGTGGCTTACTATCATTATCGGAATATCAAGGCTTTTTGCGCAGCGCATAAAAAGGTTTGTACATTCACGTACTTGCGTGATACTGCCGGGTGATGAGCTTATTTGGCTTAAAGACATTGTTTGTATGGAGTCAATGACCACAAGGTCGGGCTTCTCCGATGATATTCTGTCATATACAGTCTCGGCGTCCGTTTCGGTGAAAACAAAAAGGCTGTCGCTTTCAACACCGAGCCTTGAAGCGCGAAGCTTTAACTGACGCGCGGATTCTTCTCCGGATACGTAAAGTATGTTCATACCGTTTGCCATATTGCCGCACATTTGCAGCAAAAGTGTGGATTTTCCTATACCCGGGTCGCCGCCGATAAGCACCAATGAGCCCTTTACTATCCCGCCGCCGAGAACGCGGTCAAGCTCGTTTATACCTGTTGAATATCTTTGCTCATCCAAAGTGTCTATGTCGTTTATCGAAATGGACTTAACACCGCTTAAGGGTTTTGGTTTTGCCGGAGCCGTTTGGTCTTTCACCGTGCGGACCTGCTCTGTCATACTGTTCCATTCACCGCAACCGGGGCATTTGCCGTACCATTTTACAGACTCGTATCCGCACTGCTCACATATGAATACATTTCTAGATTTTACAGCCATTGTCATCACTCCTTATTTTGCTAAATTTTATCATATAAGCGTTTTTCTTTCAAGTTTATATTTAATACAATTGTTAAATTTTATCAAATATGAATATTATATTCGATTATTTTGTTAAAAACCATATAAGTTTTCACATAAAACACATTGACAATTTGCAGATGATTGTGTATAATCACACTGTAAACTTAATTTGGATAGGGTTGCGGTTTGTGGCATTTTTCAGTGATCGCTCTCGTATCTGTGCGGCGAAAACCGCAGTAAGTTGAAATTTATTTACGGAGGTAAAATATTATGAAAGTAAGTAAAAAAATTATTTCCATAGCTTTGGCTGTGATGCTTGTGCTTACGTGCTGCGTTTCTGCTTTTGCTGTGGAAACCGATAAGGAACCCGTTGGCTCTATGCCGCCGGGAACTTGCGCGAAGGATATAAATATATCAAGCACAAGTGAATTCGCGGGATATCTTGAATTCAACAACACAGGCTACAGATTGCTGGAAACCGTATCAGTCCCCTATGTAGTAGAGGTGCCTTTTACGCCTGTAAACGGTGACTATTACATATCCTTACATGGCTCATATACAGGTAATATCCAAATAGTTATTGCCGAAGATACAAAGCGCGATGTTAATATCGTTTTCAGAGATGTTCATATTCTTAAAAGAGACGTGAGCAACTTTATATACAACTATTCAAACTGTAACGTTAATATTTATTTTGAGAACGAGAATATTATAAAACTTGATAAATACTCACAAGCGGGTACGACCGAGCGTCCTTGGATGGACGGTATATTCAATTTGGAAGACGGTACTGTAAAGTTCTATTCTCTCAACAACAAATTGGATGACAGCTTTATGATAATTTATTTGTTCGGCTGCGGATTTATGAGAGGAAACTATGAGTTTAACGGTGGTACGGTTACACTTGTTCAGGACAGAAGCAACAATAACTTTGTATACGAAGATAACAGAGATTGGCGCGATTCAATAGGTATAATAACAAGTGGTACAGTAACCGTAAATGACGGTAAAGTTATATGCGCGCGCGCAAAATTAAATGACTTGCGTGTAAACGGCGGTGAGTTTATAGTTGACAACGATATGCTTCCGGCGTATAAGATCGAAAATACGGTTATTGACACTGCAGAATATCAAAACAAAACTGTAACCGCAAAAACAACTGCACTTCGAATGGACAACGGCGGTAGCATCAATATAACAGGTGGCACACTTTCAGTTACGGGCGGCGACTACGAGCAGGACGGTGCGGAATACCGCGGATGGGCCATTGCCGCTAACACCAAAGATGATCCTAACGGCATAAAAGATACAAACAGACTCAGCCTCAGCGTAACAGGAGGTAAGCTGAATGTTAAATCTGCCATGGCAAGCGCAATTCGTGACGTAAATACATTTGAGATAGGCGAGGGAGCCGAAGTAACCGTAGAACATTCCGGTAAGAATATGGAAAACACCGTAGTTTGTGATGATCTCAAAATGACAGCCGGCAGCCTTAAAATAAATGCTCCCTCAGAGACAGAAATGAGTGCGTTGAACGCAACTAATTCTTATACCCTTACAGGCGGAGAAATAAACATAGATTCTTACAACTGTATTAATTTAGGTTCTCTTTCAACGGAGATCAACGATGCCGCCATCACACTTAACGCAAAGAACAGCGGTATCGTATCCGAAAGCCTGGATCTTGTTATGCGCGACGGCAAGCTTAATATCACAGCAGAAAAAGGCGCTTGCATAAGCAGTAAAGAGATTCGTGTATGCAGAATACACGGCGGTATAGTATCACTTATGGGTGCTTACGGTGTTGCTGCAAGCGATCTTATGAATGACGGCGACGTTCGCATTTACGGCGGTAACGTTCACGTTGCGAAAGCTGATAGCGAAGTTCAAAGCGGCAATTATGCACATTTTGTACAGACCAGCGCTACAACAGCCGATGCTACAGCAAGAAATGCCTTTAACGAAACAGAAAAGGTATTTCAGTGCGTTATAACAGGCCTTACACCTAACGAGCCTGTAGGACACATCTATTACGGGGATAAAGAATACTTCGCAGGCAATGAAATAAAGGCTGACGAAAACGGCTTGCTCGCATTGTGGTTCCCTGTATCTGCAAACAATAACATAAAGCTTGGCGGAAATAACACAGAGTATACGTGCTCAAGATTTGAAGAAACATTAACAGGTGAAAATGTTTATATAGCAAAGGGTACGATTCCTGTAGATACAAATACTGACACTAATCCCGATACTTCTACAGAAGAACCTATTTCCGACGGCGATACACAGTTTATTACTCTTATCACAAACGGCGCTACAATCACGGTAGACGGCGTAGATTACAACGATATGTATTCATTCCAGGCTATCAAGGGCGAGAATGTTGTTCTTCCCACACCTGTTCTTGCAGGCAGCACATTTAAAGAATGGAACACAGCACGCGACGGCTCAGGCATCGGTATGACAGGCGTTTTGGCATCATTGCCGCAGAAAAACGTTACACTTTACGCCATATTTGAGAATAACGGCGGACAACCGTTGTACGGCGACGTTGACTGCAGCGGCGAGGTTAAAATGGAAGACGTAACTTCACTGCAGAAGATTATAGCTGCACTTTCAACTTATGAATCTTACGGCGCAATGTCAAAAATAAACGCAGACTGCGACGGAGACGGTCAGGGTTCTATGACAGACGTTACACTTATCCAGAGATACCTTGCAAAGCTTATTCCTTCTTTAGGACCTACAATCGGCTGATACTTTTAAATACCGATTGATCATAATATGATATAAAAACCCTTCGCCCAATATTTTCTTTTTGGGCGAAGGTGATTTTTATTAAACAAGATTTGTTTTATTGCCTATTGAGATAGCGAGTGATTTTATGAGAAATAAATATAAGATTATTTCAATGATATTGTGTGTTGTTATTGTTTTGGGGGTTGTTTGTTCCGGCGTAACATCCGCGTATGATTTGCACGGTAAGGGCAGTAACGAAAGCTCTCAAAGGGGCGTTTACAACGCGCAAATAATCAGCCGACAGTATGATCCCGCAAAAGATACCCTCGCGCAGGATATAAAAGAGTCTGCCGGGGTGTATGAATCCGAGGGCGGCTCTCATATAAGAAAAGACTCTTCCTCAAAAGTAAAGGCAGAGGCGTTACCTTCTTCATATTCATTGAGGGGCAGCAAGCATCTTCCGCCTATCACAGATCAGGGAAATATCGGATCTTGCGCTTCCGAGTCAATTACTTATATGCAGTTTTCTAATGCGGTATCACGCTATATTGAAAAATATAATATAGACGATTCATGGGATCCCTCAAAGAACAACTCGAATACATTTTCACCCAAATGGACTTATAATTTTGTAGGCGGTAAAACAAGTAATGTTTACGGAATTTTGGCGGAAAACGGCGGCGTTACATATGACAAATGTAAATTTGAGGACAGCGCTTTGGGTTCCGGTCACACGGGGAACTTAAACAAACAGACTGTATCCTGGGATTTGAACGGGATGTATGACGCTCTTAAATACCGTCTTAAAAGCACCGACGCTTACGATATGTACGATATGGAGGACTACGATAACAAATTTACTACATCTTCAGACGGAAAGAATATTCTTAATAAAATAAAAAGCGCGGTTCTGGCAGGAAATGTTGTTATAGCAAGCGGACAATCCGACAGATGGTTCTATTCAACGGCAAGCCGCAGCGGAGATATAGGAAAAAAAGGCGATTATGTATTGATAGCGGCTCAAGGTAATGCCGTTGGCGGACACGCGGTATCAATAATAGGCTATGATGATAACATTGAAGCTGTTTTCGGCGGCGTTACAATGAAAGGCGCGTTTTTAATGGCAAATTCCTGGGGCAAAAGCTGGAAAAACCAGGGATATTGCTGGGTTATGTATGATTCAGTCAATCTGTCATCGCAGTACTCTGCACTCAATAATTCCGCATTATACAAAAGCGGTATGAATTTGACTATCGACGGCAGTTTGAAGGTGTATTCCGCAAACTATTTTGCGGAATCTTCCAATTGGCAGTTTACAGATGTAGGAAGTAAAACAATAAACGGCAAAACTTACCGCAAATATACCATAGGCAGAGTATCTGGCTTGGATTCTTCTCTCGGACCGTTTATATCTTACAAAACGACTTCGGTATCCGAATCTTATACTGAGCTTACAAACATTGCCGACGAGTATTCGCAGTGGTGTATATTGCCGTATGAGGATGTTGTTAACTTAAGCGGATTCAATTCATCGTGTTATGATTCAAAGTACAAAGGCACATATTGGTTAATTGCGGCAAATCATAATAATCATGCGTTTTTGAATACAGGAGATAAAGTTTCTGTTCAGGGGCGTTTGACAAAGCTTACAACTCTTGATATTGTGAATTCGTCGGCTTGCTGTTCTTTGTCTTTGCCTGGCATTGCCGCAACTTCGCAGGGCGATAATTTTGAAAGCAAAATAATAGTAAGTGCGAGCCCCGTAACACAGTTATCAAGAAGCGTATCGTTTGAAAGATTTTATTTTACTTATTGGGACAGCGACATAATTGTAGGTATGCCGGATTTGGTTCTCGGTGTAACGGTGAGCGCATACGACAGAAACGATGTTTCAATGAAAATATATAACAAGCGCGTTATAAGAGATTATGAAAAGCTTGTTTTGTTTGACGGAGCGGATAAAAGACCGTATAACGGATATTCGTTCAGCGGCGTTTCATCTGCGTCTTTATCACAGCCCGAAACAGCCACGTTTTATTTTAAGCTTGACGATATAAGCCTTTTCGGCAGTAAAGAATATACCGATTATTCCTGGGGCGCAAAAATATATTGCGATTCTTCAAAAGGTAATCCGGTAACCGTAAGCGGTATGACAGTAATAGCAGGTAAATCGGGCAAAACGCTTGCCGGCGGTACTCTTAATAATCCCGTTACAATAAAAAACGGAAAAGACGAAACAATAGGATATTCAATTTCTTCTTATCCTATGGTCGACAGTGCTCAAACGCTCGGCTTAAACGCTGTATGCAACGAAAGCGATATTACACTGGAATGGAATCCTGTATCTAATTCCAACGGATATCTTGTTTACAGGCGTTTGCTCAATGAAAACGAATGGACATTGTATCAGACTATACCTACAGGACTTTCCTGTGGGTTTACCGACAAAAACGTAAACAGCAATTCGATTTATTGTTATAAGATAGTACCGTATTCATCATATAACGGTCATACATCCTATGGCGGAGACGGGGTGGTGGCATATTGCTGTTTGATGGGAGAATCTTATATTACATCGTGTACCGAATGTGAGCAAGGACTTAAAATCAAATGGAAAAAATCTAAATATGCCGACGCTTACCGTGTTCTTATGCGCAGTGCTACGGGAAGCATATGGTCAAGTGTGAATACCGAATACACCGGCAGTGAATGTATTCTGTACAATGCGCCAAAAGACAGTTCGTATTATTATACTGTGCAAGTGGTAAGGTATTTGGGCGGCGAGAATGTTTATAAGGTCTACGATTACAAGGGCGTTGAAGGCTACGTCCACACACAGAGGGAAACAGACTTTAAAGCCGGTGATACTGTTACGCTTATGCCTAACGCAAGGCTTACAAATGCTTACAAAATAGGCAACAGCGCACTTGACCTTAATTATGAAACCGTGTCTGTACAGGGGCCTTTTGCCACACTGAAAATTACGCCGGACTATAGCAGTATAAAAATGTCGATATCCGACTTTTTGGCGTGCTTCGGAATAACAGCCGATAATACCGAAGACTACTACGACTATGTTTTTGGAAATAAACATGAATTTATATTCGATATCAGCACTGCCTGCCTCTCTCATTATGAACAACCCGCAGTAACCGATACTGAAGTATTTTCCGATACCGAATCTGATACGTCGACAGATACAACCACAGATACCTCGTCAGATACAACAACAGACACAACGAGCGAAACAGAAACCGATACAGCAACAGACACGTCAACCGATACAAATACCGTCACAGATACCGAGTATTATACGATAGACACAGATTCGTCAGATGAAACCGATACTGCTGAGATGCCCTCCGACAATGATATACCTACCGAAACAGATAAAGAGATTTTCTCGGTGGGTGATACGGTACACCTTAAATACGGCAGTCAACTTGGTGAAAACGATGAGGCAGAGTACCGGGGTATGATACTTGACTACAAAATTGCCTCGCTTAATGAAGACGTGGCTATGCTTAAGCTTGAAGTAAGTCCCGATCTGCTTAAACAGCTTGACGTTGATTGCGACGAATTTTTGCGGATCATAGGCTGCAGCAGAGAAAGCGACGAAATTGACTACGATAAATTTAAAGCCGCCATCGAGTCGGGCAAGCCGTATTCCCTTTATTTCTACACGCCTATAAGCTCGCTTACACACGAAAAACCCGAGCAAGACCCGGACAGCGACATACCTGTTGTTCGTTACGACTTTGATTTAGGCGACATAGTTCATTTAAAAAAAGGCGCGCAAAACATTGATGCGTGGCTTATAGCCAACAATGCGCTGGGGCTTGATTATCGCGTAATACTTCTAGAGGATGACACAGCTTCGCTTATGATATCGTTTGACAAAAAGCTGCTTGATGATCTTAACCTTACAGTAGAAGGATTCTACCAAGCTATCGGATATTATGATTTATCTATGTGCAATGCAGACTTTGATGAAATTGGCAGTTATATTGCTCAAGGTTTCACCGTAAACGAAATCATAAGAGTGAAGTGCAGCGATGTTTTAACAAACAGCGCCGAGGTAAATTCCGATACCGATGATAAAACAGTAACTGACACCGATAAACCTACGGACAGCGAAAAGCCCACCGACAGTGATGTTATCATAAAGGGAGACGCGGATTTAGACGGCGAAATAAAAATGTCTGACGTGACCCTTATACAAAAGCACATTGCAAAGCTTGTTGAGTTAACAGGTAACCAAAGCAAAAACGCAGATGTAAACGGCGACAGCACAATTAATATGCTTGACGTAACACAAATACAAAAATTTATCGCCAAGCTTATTGACAAGTTTTGATTTATAATAACAAAAACAGCGTTCTTATACCCCAAAACCGGGTGTAAGAACGCTGCTGTTTTGTTTTCGTAATATTAATCGCACGATCATATAAGTTGTTGCTCGTTAATCATAAATTTGAACTTAAGCCCTAACTTTTCCGCTGCTTTGCGGCACAATATCATTCTCTGCATAAATATCTCAAAATAATCCATAACAGAGCCGAAATGCGTGTCAACCGTCAGCTTTAGCTTTATAAGCGTGTGGGCTTCGTTTATTTTAAGCTCCGATTTTGTTACCGAGTAATTTACACGGTCGTGAATGTCAAATGTGGAGATATCTCTGTTGCGAACTCTTGAACGGCGCACATCACTTTTGTCAGCCAGAATAAGCGCCGCCGCAACAGCGTTTACAGGCACGCCGGTGCCTTCGTCGTGGTTTCCTATCGCCGTGGTTATAAGGGCGGTTTCTTCGGGTTCGAAGCCCATTTTTTCAAGTATTCTGAAAGCCATTACAGCCCCGCTTTGGCTATGCTCCACACGGTTTACCAAATTGCCTATATCATGCAGATATCCCGCAATTTTTGCAAGTTCGACGGTGCGCTCGGGATATCCCAGGGTTTCTAAAATATATCCCGTGTTTTCCGCCACACAGGTAACGTGCGCGAAGCTGTGTTCGGTAAATCCGAGCGCTACAAGCGATTCATCAGCCTGCCTTATGTATGTTTTTATGGATTCATCGGCTTTTATTTGTTCGTAAGTTATCATTTCAGTTCTCCTTTCAAAAAGATCAAATACTTGCAAGAAACGCCATAAGCGGTATTGTCACGGCGCACAAAAGAGTTGAGGTCAATATACAGTCAGCGCTTATTTTTGACCGGGAATTGTCATACATCTCAGAAAGCCCTAAAATAAGCGTTGCGCACGGCGTTGAGCATAATATTACAACACTCGCCTTAAACACGCTGTCAAGGGGCAAAAACCGCACAAGAGCAAAAGCAAATAAGGGAAAAATAATAAGCTTTGCGACAGCGGTTACGTACACGATCGGGCTTTTCCAAATTTCTTTAAACCGCACAGAGCCGAGCCTTATACCCAAAATAGTCATGCAAAGCGGCGCGGACATATTTCCCGTTGTTATTATTACATTCTTAAAAGCTTCGGGCAAAAAAGCGCCTATGCCGAAAGCGTAAAATATGACCGAAAATACAAATCCTAATACAGTGGGGTTAAAGACAGCGGATTTCAGGGAAATATACTTTTTTTGTCCCGTAATGCAAAAAATGCCTACTGTAAAGATTATCAGATTCATCGAAAACATAAACACTGCCGAATAAGCAGCTATGTAAGGATGAGAAGGAAATATGGTCTTTATAAGAGGCATACCGAAAAAGCCCACGTTGCCCGCAACTGCGCCTATTGTCAGCATACGGTATTTGCTTTGATTGTATTTTTTTCGCAAAATAAGTGCCGCTGCAACCACAAACAGCAATTGAACAAAAAAAGTAACGCAAAAGA
>JAEEHZ010000229.1 GCA_016281115.1 Clostridiaceae bacterium
AAAGTCGCGGAAATAGACCAAAAGGTAAATAAAACTACCACTATTGCAGGTATCGCCTTATCCGCTAATATAACCGAACAGCAATTGTCTAATGCCTTATTCACTATAACGGAGGTGGAATTATGAAAATAGATAGAATAGGTGATATTATAATCTATACTGCGGGTGAAAACAAAAAGGTTAGGTTTGTAGGTACTGATAGGCAATACCCCAAGATTGTTATTTCTGTTGATGACAAAAGAGAAGTGGAGGAAGTAGAAAATGGCAACTTATAAAAAATACGCAACAAAAAATGGAACGCCTATACAGGTACAATCCGCAATAGAAGATGGACAAGGCAGACAAATAGATGAAACCTATGTTGAACATAACTCTTATGATGGAACTTTGAGTGTAGGTTATTCCGACAGTACAGGTGCAATCAAGACTGATTACGGTGTAGAATTAAATGCTGGAGAAACTATAAGCGGACATCTTGACGAACCGTTTTTATTCAGACCTACGGCATACCCTTTTAACAGAGATATAATCACAATAGGCGGGCAGAAAGCGACTGTAAAAGAAGTAAGAGCGTATGCGTTTGTGAAAAATCAACGTGTAAAGAACGGTAATTTTGAAAATAGTTCAGGTTGGACTATACGATACGCTACTAATATAGTCTTTGCAAATAATACGTTATCATTAAAAAATACTAACATTTCGGCGGCCGTAGATATTGTGAGAATTGCAACACCTATAGAAGTTGTTGTCAATCGAAAATATTTATTATTGTTAGATTATAATTTTGATGCGAATATCGGTACTGATATTGCTTATGCGACTTCTGGCGGTATTAGCATACCATCTGGAAGTATTATATGTGATGGGGAATGGAATACTCTTGCTATATCACAAACGGCTAACAATTCAAATTCATTATTTGAATTGTATTTTAGACCAACAGCATCGACAGGTAATCTTTTACAATTTAGAAATTACCGACTTATCGACCTTACGCAATGGTTCAACAATGATACAACAATCTTATCAAAAACAAATGAAACTTGGTTTGTACCGTGGTTCTTGAATAACTTTGGTAAATATATACCTGCTTACAGCACAGGCGAAATTGAAAATACCTATGCAACGCAGATTACGACTAATGGAGTTAATCAATGGGACGGAACTAACGATATAAGAGTATTGCCTAAAACGCAATATTACTGTAAAGGTAGTGCAACGCTTACTTACAAAGACATTGACGGGAATACGATTGATACTGCAACCGTGAGTGATGCTGTCTTTACAACGCCCGATAATTGTTTTTATGTAGGTGTTAGTGGTAGTGGCGATATTCAAATCTGCTTACATTGGACAGAACCAACAATAGAACAAACCTATCACCCGTACGAAAAATGGGTTTTCAATATTGATTGGTCAGCAATAGGAACACCGCTTGGCATAAACAGTCAAATAGGCGACTATAAAGACTTTGTAAACGGCAAGAATGGGAAGGTGGTAGGTAGTGTTGATTTAGGGACGCTTACATACTCACATAGTACGAACAGCGGTCGAGAATTGTTTTCCGTTGCAATACCTGGTATAAAGGTAGTAGCGGTAAATGTTGTTTTTAATGCGATTTGTCCTTTGTACGAAGCCACATCACAGGCTTCTACTTGGACAGATATGCAAATGTCAGGAGTTGCAAATGGAAATACAGTTTATTTTGTTAATAATTCTTACACAGATGCTGCAACTTTCAAAGCCGCAATGAGTGGGGTTATTCTTCAATACGAACTCGCTGAACCCACACTTACAGATATGACCGAAAGTGAAAAATTAACAAATACCTACAATGTAAACGACTATGGCACGGAATTGTTTGATAATGTTTGTGCATTAGATGTTTTATATCAAAATAACCTTGTAAGGCAGATAGTAAACAATCAGACAGCGATTGCCGACCACGAACAGAGAATAGGTGCGTTGGAAACGGAAGTCGAAGGAATTACAGGCTTACCTACCGCACCAAGTACAAACGGCAATTATAGGTTAAGATGCACAGTAGCAGACGGTGTTGCAACTTATACTTGGGTTGAAGAAAGTTAAAAGGAGAATAGATTATGCTTAAAATTATTCAACTTGACAGAAAAGGCGCAAGGCTCGTTAATCGCGAGCCTTTTTTATTGCCTGATAAATTGCAGTTCGATTTTGACAATATCGGTTATGACCTTATAAGCGCGTTTATCACGCTAAAAAACGGGGAAAAGACCGAACATTGTAAACTAACTCGACCGTTTACCGTTTCCGACAGCGTTTTATTTGCGGGGCGATTGTCGGTGCAGATAGATATTTATAGCAACGGCAATATAGTAAAATCTTTCTTTTTGCCACCGCTTGAAATCGTGGAAACAGACAAGGGCGTGGAAGTTTTTGATATTCTTAACGAATATGAAAAAAAATTACAAGACCAAGAACAGCGCATTGTTGCGTTAGAAGAAAAACATAAATTTTTAAAATAAAGGAGACATTATGAAAAAACTTGTTCAAAGACTTTTTATAGTCGTTATCGTCAGCGCACTTTTTATCTTGCTTTGCGGAACGTTTACTGCGTTTGCGGAAGAACCCGAACCGACCGTAGAAACGGAAACCACCGTAGAAACGGACGAATCTACGACGGAAGATTTAACAGCCCTTAAAGACAAATTAAACACTTTAATCGCCAAATATAACGCTGAAATAGAAACGTCAAAAAATTTCTTTATAACGCGCGTTTTACCTGCGCTTATCGCAGGCGCGGTGTCAACGCTGTTCGGGCTTATTTTCGGCGGGAAAGCGGGAAAGTCTAAAAAAGAATATCAGGCGAAATATAATGAAGTCGCTGCCGCGTATAACGAACTTGAAAACCATTTTAAAACTTTAAGGCAAAC
>JAEEHZ010000230.1 GCA_016281115.1 Clostridiaceae bacterium
AGCCAATGGAAATATATTTTTTCAAAATGCGTTGGCACAAACTTTGTTTCTCCGCTTTTAACAGCGTCTATCGCAGGCTGTGCAAGAGGCTTCATTTTTACGAACCATTGTTTGGAAACACGCGGCTCAACGGTTGATGAACAGCGGTAGCAAGTGCCGACATTATGTGTGTGATCTTCTACTTTTACAAGATATCCCTGCTTTTCAAGATCGGCGACTATTGCCTTACGGGCAACGTATCTGTCCATACCTGCGTAGGCGGGATAATCTTCCGTTATTTTTGCATCGTCGGTCATTACGTTTATAATGGGAAGATCGTGTCTTAAGCCAACCTCAAAGTCGTTGGGGTCGTGCGCAGGTGTTATCTTAACAACGCCTGTGCCGAATTCCATATCAACATAGCTGTCCGCAACAACGGGAATTTCTCTGCCTACAAGAGGCAATATTACGGTTTTGCCGATATATGCCTTATATCTTTCGTCGTCGGGGTTTACAGCAACGGCTGTATCGCCGAGCAAGGTTTCGGGACGTGTGGTCGCAAGCTGTAAATATCCGCTGCCGTCCTTTAAAGGATAGCGCAAGTGCCAGAAATGTCCTGCCTGCTCCTCGTGCTCAACTTCGGCGTCCGAAATTGATGTCTTACAGCAGGGACACCAGTTGATTATACGCTCTCCGCGGTATATAAGTCCTTTGTTATAAAGGTTGACAAATACTCTGTTAACGGCTTTGTTGCAGCCCTCGTCCATTGTAAAGCGTTCACGTTGCCAATCGCAGGAGCTTCCCATTTTCTTAAGCTGAGATGTTATTCTTGTGCCGTATTCTTTTTTCCAGTCCCACGCTCTTTCAAGAAACTTTTCTCTGCCGATGCCTTCTTTTGTAAGACCGTCGTCTTTGAGCGCCGCAACTATCTTTGCCTCGGTAGCTATTGAAGCGTGATCTGTGCCGGGGAGCCACAGCGCGCTGTAACCCTGCATTCTTCTGAAACGTATAAGAATATCCTGCAAAGTGTTGTCAAGGGCGTGCCCCATATGGAGCTGACCCGTAATATTCGGCGGCGGCATAACTATTGTGTAAGGTGTTTTATTTTTATCGGCTTTTGCGTGAAAATATCCGCCGTCAAGCCAAAATTTATAAATTTTATCTTCAATCTCTTTAGGATTGTAGGTTTTTGCTAATTCCTGAGCCATTTTTGTACCTCCTGTTTTTTCGCATCTTTGTAGATTATCTCACGAATGGTTTGTTTTGTCAATTAATTTTGTATTTTGCACAGGTTATAAATCACAAAACCCCACGGTGGTATAATCCGTGTGTATATTTATTTGAACGTGCTTTTTTGTTTATATAATTTTCAATATCGTTTCTCACGATCTCAAAATCGGTTTTTGAAAGCCCAATATCACTTTTGTCAGCTTTCAAAACTGAACAGTTGAGTATCTCTGAGCAACCGTTTGTACAGTAAACGGCAAAAGTATGACCTTTATCATCTTTGATAAAGCTTTTTTTGCCACACTGCGCACATAGTATTCCTGCGCTTTTAACAGGACAGTTGCGTGTGAGCATCATAGGTATATATCCCTCGGACAATATCCCCACGGGTATGTGATGCACCAGTTCTCCCATTTGCTTTGATGTAAGCTCTATTGATGCCACCGCGTCGGTAACACCCAACTCTTTTAAAAATAAAAGTGAATAGCTGTTCATTATGTTGAGCCCGAAATCTCCGTGAACAGTAAAGCCTTTTTCAATTCCCAGTGCAACACCGCCGAGGTTGCCCGTAAGTATATGTTCTATGCCCATATCTTTGGCTTTATCGAGAGATTTTGATATCTTATTTTCACTGCCGAACATGCCTCGCGGTAAGCTGAGCCCTACCGTATAGCCATTATCAATGAGTTTAAGTATATCGTCTGTATTGCTGTCAAGCGGCACAAATAAAATCCCGTCTGTAGTTTCTCCGGTGTATGAGCCGGACTCCAAAACATAACGCTTCGGCAAACTGTAATATTGCTTTGGTGTGAAATCAAGTTTTAAATCGGCAAACGGGTGTTTTTGCACCTTACAGCGCATATCTGTAAGCTTTTCCAAAGCCTGTCGGCGCAGACTGTTTAAAGATGTTATTTTCACCGTGGATGTGCCGTCAAAATTGACCGTTATATCATTTATATAAAATGGTGTATCACCTGTTTTTGATATTTGTTCTCTAATTCGCTCTTCGGTTATAGGGCGGTTTAACGCTTTTTCGGCTTTATCGCCAAATACGGTAACGGTGTTGTTTTTGTCGTCTGTAATGGTAAGCGTTACGTTCTCGTTTTCTCTAACCGTTATTTCTGCGTTGAGCGGAACCGTTTGCCGCTCTTTTCTGTATAATCCGTGTATTTTATCAAACAGGGCTTTATCAGCCGAAACAACATCGTCACGCTGCCTGTGGCCGAACATTTCGCTGCCTATATGAGATGTGTAATAGCCGTCCGTAAAGCCGGAGCGTGAAAAAACATCTTTCAGCATGTTTTCGGTTTGTAAGTCAAGCTTACCGTTATCAAGCATCTGCCTGCAAGCGGTAACGGCAGCCGCAACATATTCCGGGCGTTTCATTCTGCCTTCTATTTTTGCTGTGTGAACGCCCAAATCTTCAAGCTCTTTTAAATACTTGACGAGAGAAAGGTCCTTAAGGCTTAGTGCGTAACCGCCTTTGTTCTCGTTTACACTGTGGGGCAGCCTGCACGGCTGTGCGCATCTGCCGCGGTTGCCGCTTCTGCACCCCGCAATCGCGCTGAAATAGCATTGCCCCGAAACGCACATACACAAAGCCCCATGTACAAACACTTCTACCTCTATGGGGCAACTGTCAACTATTTCTTTTATTTCATCTTTGCTTAGCTCACGGGAAAGCACTACTCGCTTAAAGCCAAGGTCATAAAGCAATTTTGCGCCTGCAGGCGTGTGAACGGACATTTGAGTTGATGCGTGCAGTCTTATCTCGGGGCAAGCCTTTTTAAGCAAATAAGCAAGACCGAGATCTTGAACTATAATTGCATCTATACCTGAGTTTACCGCACTTTTTGCAACATTCAGCGCGCGTTTGAGCTCACTGTCGCGCAGCAAAGTATTCAATGCAAGATATACCTTGACATTGTGATTATGACAATATTTAATTGTATCTGACAGTGAATCGCTGTCAAAATTTGAGGCGGACGCTCTGGCACTGAATTCATCAGCGCCTAAATATACAGCGTCCGCACCTGATATAACTGCGGGCTTTATACATTCCAAAGAGCCCGCGGGAGCTAATATTTCCATTTTTACCTCTGTATAACAGAATAAAACTTAATGTTGTCTGTTGTGATTTCCTCTGTTGTGGCGGGGATTATTTTGTATGTCTCTGTCAAAAAAGCTTTGCTGCCTTGCGGACTTTTGAGAGGGTTGTTTTACGGCGTTTTGAATTCCCTTTTTTAAAGCATCGTTTTCCTGTGAGAGAAAATCAAGCTGCTCTTTTAATTTTTCAATTTCTTTATGAAGCTTTTTATTATCATCACAGTATTGCAGCGCACAGAAAATGATATTTGTAATAAGAGGCTTAAAGCTGTTTTCCTTGACCGATTGATTGATCTTTGAATTGAGTTCTTCCGCCAGATCATTAATGTAATCCACGGGTTCATCGGTTACTATTGTAAGATTTTGCGAACAAATTTGAGTTTTTACCGTGTTTGTCATAATATATCCACCTCGTTAACAAATAATCTTTGAGCCATTTGCATACAGTTGCCATAAAAATCTTTTCCGCAATAATTGATTATTTTTCGTGAACACTCGGCAAAATCGGGGCATCGCTTTTTCAGAGAATGAGTGTCTGTTCCCAGAAAGCTTATCAAGCCCGAATCTAATATTTTTATCATTTTCTTACGCTGAAAATAGCCGCAGCAGAGGCTGTCTATATTAGTTTGTATCAAAGCCCCCGCGTTTACAAGCGCAGACACACCTTTTAACGACAGCACTTCGGGGTACCTTTCAACGTGTGCGATCACAGGAACAACACCGTAGTTACATCTGAGACGCTCAACAAGGTCACAGGCACGTTTAACGGAAATGTCGTAACTTAGCTCTGTCAGCATATAGTTTGTATTTGAGTAACAAAGCTGAGAAATATCATCTGCGGAAAACAGCAGATCGGTAACAAACACTTCTGCGCCTAATGTATATACAACATCTTTAGGAAATTGATGTATGCTGTCCGTTGCCGCTTTATCTCTGCGGGCAATAAAGCTTTCCACAGATTCCTGATTGCTGTAATAGTGAGGAGTAAAAGCAATTGCGTCTACGCCGTATACTTTTAACCTGTTGATAAGAGCGATACTTTCCTGCACGCTTTTTGAGCCGTCGTCCATACACGGCAGCAGATGGGTGTGAATATCACAGTATTTCAACAGTATCACCTCGTTATTACAGTAATTTTAAATTTGCAAAGGAAGCCATAAGCTTTTTGGTACCTATGGTGTCGAATGCTATTTCGAGTAAATGATCTTTCCCCATAGGCGTTATTCTTGTTATCATACCCTCGCCGAATGCCTTGTGAGATACTCTGTCTCCCACACTGAAAGACATACCGGCGCCCGAAGCTCCGCCCATTCCCACGCTCACCGATGTATGCTTGATAAACGGTTTATCGGGAAGCTTTTGCGAGAATATAATGTTTTTGACAGCGGGATTTATTTTACTGTCGTTTATTTCTTTTTTGTATTCAGTGGGTATCTCACTCAAAAATACAGATTGCTTGTTTCTTTGAGTGTTGCCGAACATTGTTCTTGACTGGGTTTTTGTCATATACAATTTCTCTTTGGCTCTTGTAATACCTACATAAGCAAGTCTACGCTCTTCTTCCATATCTGCTTCGTTAAACAGGTTTTGCATACCGGGGAAAATCCCGTCTTCCATTCCGGGAATGAAAACAACGGGGAATTCAAGACCTTTCGCGCTGTGCAGTGTCATCATTACAACGCTGTCGGAGTCGGCGTTATAATTGTCTATATCCGTGATAAGGCTTATTTCTTCCAAAAACCCCTGCAAAGAGGCTTCGTCGCCCGATTCGTCCTCGTAGTGCATAATGTTGGACTTCAATTCTTCAATATTTTCTATGCGGTTTTCTGCGTCGGTATGTTCGTTAAGCAGATACTCTCTGTAATCGGTTGAATCAAGCAGCAAGTCATATAAATCTGATATGGTGTTGCCTTCTTCATTTGAAAACTCAATAAGCTTATCGGCAAGCTCGCAAAATTCAGCTATTTTTTTCTTCGCCCTTGAAAGGGTGGGAAATTCATCTGCGTGCTTTAATACCTCATATAACGTTTCACCCAGACCTAAAGCTATTTTCTCGGCTTCGTTAAGACTTGCCTCACCAATGCCTCTGCGGGGCTTGTTTATTATACGCTTTAGCCTGTTATTGTCGGCAGGGTTGCAAATGAATTGCAGATACGATGTCATATCCTTTATCTCTTCTCTGTCATAAAAGCGGTGGCCGCCGATAACACGGTGCGGTATTCCGCTTCTGGCAAAGGATTGCTCTATTACGTTAGACTGGGCGTTCATTGTGTATAAAATTGCAAAATCGCTGAATTTTCTGCCCTGCCTTTTGCCTTCTATTATTTCATCGGTTATGTATCGTGCTTCTTCGTGCTCGCTCGTGGTTGTGTATACGGTTATTTTCTCGCCTTCTGCGTTTTCAGTCCAAAGAGTCTTACCTTTACGCGACGTGTTGTTTTCTATTACCTTGTTTGCGGCGTTTAAAATGGTTTTTGTGCTGCGGTAGTTTTGCTCCAGACGGATAACTCTTGCGTTTTTGAACGTCTTTTCAAAGCTCAAAATATTCTCTATTGTTGCGCCTCTGAATCTGTATATACTTTGGTCGTCGTCACCTACAACACAAATGTTATTGCTTTTTGCAAGCATACTTACAAATTTATACTGTATGCAGTTTGTATCCTGATATTCGTCAACCATTATGTATTCAAACTGTCTTTGATAAAGTTCTAAAACATCGGGACACTTAATGAAAAGCTCGACCGTCTTTAAAAGCAGATCGTCAAAATCCATTGCGTTTGCTTTTTTAAGCCTGTCGCAATACATTGCGTATGCTTTTGCAACCGTGACCTTACGGTTATCGTAACCCGCCTGATTTTTATATTCATCGGGAGTTATCATTTTGTCCTTTGCACGGGATATTTCATTCACAATTGTTTTGTATGACAAAAGCTTTTCGTCTATGTTAAGCTCCTTCATACAGTCTTTTATAAGCCTTCTCTGGTCTAATGAATCATACACCGTAAATGTGCTTTCGTAGCCTATTTTATCTGCAAATCTTCTTAGAATTCTTGCGCAGGTAGAGTGAAATGTTGCAGCCCATATTCCGGCGCCTTTTTCGCCGGTGCGCGCTTCAATTCTCTCCACAAGCTCCTTTGCGGCTTTGTTTGTAAATGTTATTGCCAGTATTTGCCACGGTTTTGCGGGATTCACCGCTAATTTACGACGCATTTCGTCGGTTATCGGCGCGTCGCCGTTTACCATAGCCTTTAGCTCGTCTATCTCACTGTCGCAAAGCTCGGGAGCAATCTCACTGTGATAAGCGTTGCCGTATTCAAGTATATTGGCTATCCTGTTTACCAAAACGGTCGTTTTTCCGCTTCCTGCGCCTGCAAGCACAAGCAAAGGTCCCTGCGTGCAGAATATGGCTTCCTGCTGCATATTGTTCATTTTCGAGAACTCTTTTTTCATCAATTCTTTTCGGAGCTGTATTATGTTATTCATCTTTTTGCCTTCCAATCATTTTCGGTGTAACGTATACCGTTTTATTTTTTACGTATATTACCATTCCGTATTTTGCGCCTTGAGGTTTAGAGACATTTTTTATCAGTGTATAATCAACAGGCACCTGAGACGACATTCTCGCCTTGCTGTGATAAGCCGCGAGACACGCGGCTTCCAAAATCGAGCTTTCGGGCACATCGTCTCCGTTTGTGACTATTACCGTGTGGCTGCCCGGGATATTTTTTGTGTGGAACCACAGATCGTTTTTAGAGGCTGTTTTAAGCGTGAGCTTGTCGTTTTGCCTGTTGTTGCGCCCTACAAGAACCGTATATCCGTCACTTGTCATAAATTCGTGCGGCGGCAATGCTTTGGGTGGCTTCTGGCGTGAGTTTTGTCTTTTTATATATCCGCTTTCGCAAAGCTCCTGACGTATCTCCGAGATATCGCTTTCACCTTCCGCGCGTGTAAGACTGTCAAAAATCGTTTCCAGATATTCAATTTCCGACAAAGCTTTTTCTATTTGGCCTTTTAAAACGGTTTGCGCGGTTTTTGCTTTTTGATAATCTTTATAATACTTTTGAGCGTTTTGTGTGGGGGAAAGCGCAGGGTCAAGCTTTATTGTCACGGGAGCATTGTTTTCATCGTAAAAATTGTCTACTGTTACTTCGGTTGCGCCCCTTTGTATGTTATAAATGTTTGCCTGAAGCAGATCACCGCAGATACGCAGATGTTCACGGTCTTCGCTTTGCTCAAGCTCTGCTTTTTGGGCGTTTATTTTTCTTGATAAACGTGATATGGAATTTGTTATCACCTTAAGCAGATCTTGAGAGCGTGATTTTATTCTTTCCAAATGATCCTTTTCATAATAGAATTTGTCGAGCAATTCACAAAAGCTGTTGTAACGCTTTATTTTTGCCGCGCTGCCGTATTGCATTATATTCATAAATGAAAAGTCAAAAGGTGTTCCGTCAGATCTTGAAACCGAAACGGCAGTTCCGCTTACCTCTTCGGCAGTTGCTCTTAATTTATCTAAATGATATTTAAGCTTTGCAATATCGTTTTCGCTCAAATTTTTGTTCGTTAATTCTTTGCCTGCGCTCACAAAGTATTCTATCTCTCTGCAAACAATGGGAGATACGCCTATTATGCTTTCAAGTATTGCTTTGTTGAGCGTTTTTTCGGCAGGATTCGATATGATTTTTTCTATTATATCTTCTGTTTTTGCATCATCAAGACTTAGCTTGTCCTGTTTTGGCGGAAGCTCGTATTTTACCCCGGGCAACACCAGTCTTTGAGACGACATGGTCATATCCACCCTTTTTAGGGAATCTATTATTATGCCGTTTGAGTCTGTTAAAATTATGTTGCTGTATTTTCCCATTATTTCTGAGATTATAACAAGCTTTTCAAGATCGCCGAGTTCATTGATTGCCTCAGCCTCAATATACATTATCCTTTCATATCCGATTTGATAAACGTCCGTTATTTTTGCGTTGCCGAGCCTTTTTCTTAAAAGCATACAAAGCATGGGGGGCGTTTTAGGGTTTTCCAAAGAATAATCGGTAAAGCAAACCCTTGCGCTGCTTGCCCTTGCCGACAAAAGAAGCTTTTTCGCACCTTCTCTGCTTCTTAGCGAAAGCACAAGCTCGTCTTTGTTCGGCTGATATATTTTTTCTATTCTTGCACCGACGGCAAAATCTTTTATCTCTTTGACTGTGTGGTGCAGAAAAATTCCGTCTAAAGCCAATTGTATCAATTCCTTTGTGTTGTGGTCTGTTATATGTTGAAAAGCTGTTTCCCGTTGTCTGATGTTATTTTTAATAACTCGTTTACATCAATGCCCCTTATTTCGGCAATTTTTCGGGCTGTGTATATTATGTGTGACGAATCACATCTTTTTCCCCTAAAGGGGACGGGGGTCATATATGGCGCATCGGTTTCAAGCAGAAGCCTGTCAAGCGATACGCTTGTAGCTGTTTGCAGGGGCTTTTTAGCGTTGTTGAATGTGACGGCGCCGCCCAGACTTATATACATGCCCATATCAAGTATCTCATCAAGCATTTCAAGGCTTCCCGAAAAGCAATGCAAAAGCCCTTTCGGACGGTATTTCCTTAATATTTCAAGCGTGTCTCCGTGGGCGTCACGGTCATGGATCACCACGGGCATATCAAGCTCTTTTGCAAGCTCAAGCTGCTTTTCAAACACTGTTATCTGAAGCTCTCTCGGTGTAAAATCGTAGTAATAATCGAGCCCTATTTCTCCTATTGCTTTTACATATTCCTTGTTTTTACAAAGCTCGGCTATTTCGTCAAGAAAGCCGTCTGTTGCTTTGTCACATTCGTGAGGGTGAAAGCCCGCCGCTGCCTTAATAAACGGATATTTTTCGGCAAGGCGCAGTGAAAAGACCGAGCTTTCAAGGTCTGTGCCGTTATTCATTATATATTCCACGCCGTTTTCGTTCAGGCTTTTGAGCAGCGTGTCTCTGTCTTCGTTAAATTTCTCGTCGTTATAGTGAGCGTGAGCGTCAAAAATCATTTTATAAGCCTTTCTATAAGTGTGTAACCTTTTTCAATGTAATTTCCCGTTTTGGCGGCGTTTTCTTCGTTGAAAAGGCTTACACCGCTGTTTATTTTCCTGTTGCTTTTGTATATGAGATAAGGCACGGGCTCGCTTGAGTGTGTTCTTATCTCCATCGGAGTCGGGTGGTCGGGGCAAATGAGAACAGCATAGTCGCCTGTCTTTTCAAGATGTTCCAAAAGCGGTTTTATTATAAGCTTATCTATCAATTCTATTGATTTTATCTTGTTTTCAAGCTCTCCGCGGTGTCCGCATTCATCGGGGGCTTCAAGGTGGATATAAACAAAATCTTTGCCCGAATCAAGCTCGTTTACGGCGGCTTCAAGCTTTCCCGAAAAATTTGTGTCGATATAGCCCGTTGCGCCTTCAACATCGGGGCGTCCCATTCCGGCACACGCCGCGATGCCCTTAAGCAGGTCAACTGCCGATATAACGGAACCCTCAAGCCCAAACTTGTTTTTAAAGCTTTCGAGCTTCGGTGCCGTTCCCTCTCCCCAAAACCAAACGGAGTTTGCAGGATTTTTACCGTTTTTGACCCTGTTTAGATTTACGGGGTGATTTTTCAGCAATTCGTAGCTTTTTTTCATCATTGCATAAAGCTTATCGGCGCTTCTGCCGACGGGAATGTATTCTTTTATGCACCTGCCCGTTATGTCGTGGGGCGGGGTGATGATACCCGGTTCGGGGTCGCCGTTGTTCCACACAAGGCAGTGGCGGTAGCTTATACCGGGGTTAAGCGTAAACTCATCATTATCAAAATGTTTTTTCAAGTATTCAATAAGTGTTTTTGCTTCTTCTGTGCTTATGTCACCTGCACAGTAATCAATAAGAGTCTTGTCTTCGTAATTGGGCTCATTGTCAGACAGCGTTACAAAATTGCATCTTAAGGTCACGTCTGTTGGTTTAAGGGCGATGCCTATTCCTGCTGCCTCGAGAGGTGAGCGCCCCGTGTAGCACTTCTCGGGGTTGTATCCCATAACGGAAAGATTTGCAACATCACTTCCGGGTTTAAAACCGTCGGGAACGGTTTTTACTATTCCCACTTCTGCTTTGGACGCCAACATATCCATATGTGGTTTATAAGCCTTTGTCATTGGTGTAATATCACCGAGTTCTTTTATTTTTCTGTCTGCCATTCCGTCGCAGAGCACAGTTACATATTTCAAAACAAATAATACTTCCTTTTATTAATAACTATCGCACATTATAGTAAGTATACTACAAATGTTGGCTGTTTATCAATACATTATGATAAATTTTTCCCCTTTTGTAAAAAATATTCCTTTTTTGATGAATATAGTAAAATATTAAAATAACTTATGGGTTTTATTGACATGGAATAATTCTGATACTATAATAGACAAAGCTTTTTGCAATTATATGTAAATAATTATTTGATGAAGGTGGTATTACTATGATTAAAAGATCATTGGCTTTGATAATTTGTTTGATAATTACAGCAACTTTTGCTGCCTGCGGAGATGATAACACTAAGGGAAATGAATCTTCTAAGGATGAATCTTACAGCGTGGAGTCGCTTACAAGCGAAAACGGCACCGCAAGTGAAGCTTTTGCCGAAAGCAGTGAGCAAGGCGAAAACGGTGAAGCTGTAACAGCCGAGTTTTTTGACGACGCAGTGTTCATCGGTGACAGCGTAACCTTAAAGCTTAACTATTATGTTGATAAGATACGCGAAAACATCGGCTTGGAATGTTTGGGAGATGCAACGTTTTTGTGCAGCGGAAGCCTTGGTTATGCAAACGCACAGTGGGATATAAATGAGGAGAATAATGTTCATCCCACATATCAAGGCACAAAATATCTTGTGCAGGACGGCGTTAAAGCGATAGGCGCAAAAAAAGCGTTTATAATGCTTGGTATGAACGACTTTGCTTTATATGGAATAGACGAAACAATTGAAAACGCAAAATCTCTCATAAATAAGATAATAACAGAGAACCCCGATATAACAATATATATACAATCAGTTACTCCCATACTTGCTGCGGCTCAATTTGACAGCTTTACAAACGACAATGTTGTGGCTTTAAACGAAAAGCTTAAAGCTATGTGCGAAGAGAACGGCTGGAAATATCTTGATGTTGCAAGCGTTCTTAAAGACGACAGCGGCTGTCTTCCGCCCGAGTATTGCAGCGACCCCGATGCCCAGGGAATACACTTTACGGACGAAGCCTGTGATATTTGGATAAAATATCTTGAAAATAACGTTAATTGAAAATGAGGAATAACACTATGAAAAAAATTGCCGCGATTATTATATGCGCAATGCTTGCCGTTTTGGCTTGCGGATGCTCAAATGACAGCTCAACCGCCTCGCTTAATTCCGACGAAGGGCTTAAGGCTATAATGCAAAGCATAAAGGATCAAATAACACTTTCCGACGATATGATGACCGTTTCCGATTCGTCAAAATTGCTTGATTATTACGGAATTGACAGCGCTATGGTAAAAGATTTTCAGGTTATGATGAACTCGAGCGGTGTTGAGCAGGACGAGATCGTTATGATAGAAGCAATAGACGAGGACAGCGCAAACACCATATCCGAAAAGCTTAACGCACGTTTGGAGGATAAGAAAAATCAAATGAAAAACTATCTTCCTGACCAATACGCAATGCTTCAAAAATGCTCGGTAGAGCAAAAGGGCTTGTATGTTTATATGTTTTTGTCCGATGACGCGAAAACGATGGAGAGCATCTTTAACTCTTATTTTGGCTGATTGTTTATCGGCTGAAAGGATGATTTAGTTGGTTTTTTCTTCACTGGCATTTCTGTTTATGTATTTGCCCGTGGTGCTGATCATATACTATGTAACACCCAAAAAATTCAGAAACGCTTTTTTGTTTATTGCCAACCTGTTTTTTTACGGTTGGGGAGAGCCTGTGTTTGTGCTTTTGATGCTGTTTTCTACGGTAGTTGATTACACACACGGCATCTTTATTGAAAAATATCGCAATAACAAACGCGTGGCAAAACGCTTTGTAATAAGCTCAGTAATAATTAATCTCGGATTACTGGGCTTTTTTAAGTACACGGGTTTTATAGGCAACACGCTGAATGTTATTTTACCCTTTTTGAACATACCTGTTTTAAAGCTTCCTCTGCCGATAGGGATATCGTTTTACACGTTTCAGACGATGTCATATTCCATAGACGTTTACAGAGGAGATTCTCCCATACAAAAGAACATAATATCTTTCGGAACATATGTTTCCCTGTTTCCCCAGCTTATCGCAGGACCTATAGTAAGATACAAAGACGTTGCGTATCAGCTTAACAACAGGCGCGAAAACTTTGGCGATTTTACTCACGGAGTAAAGCTCTTTTGCGTAGGTCTTGCAAAAAAAGTACTTATTGCAAATCAAATGGGTCTTTTGTGGGATACGCTCAGAGAAGGTTATAACGAAAACGGCGCTTTAGCTTCGTGGGTAGGCATTATAGCTTATTCCTTGCAAATCTATTTCGATTTCAGCGGCTATTCCGATATGGCGCGCGGTTTGGGAAATATGTTCGGCTTTTATTTTCTCAAAAACTTTGATTATCCCTATATTTCAAAAAGTATAACCGAGTTTTGGCGCAGATGGCACATCTCGCTTGGAACATGGTTTAGAGAATATGTATACATTCCGCTGGGCGGAAACAGAAAAGGGAAAACGCGCACGATAATAAACCTTATGATAGTTTGGTTTTTGACGGGCTTATGGCACGGCGCAAGCTGGAACTTTGTTTTGTGGGGTTTGTATTTCGGAATTATTCTGATACTTGAAAAGCTGTTTATATTAAAGCTTCTTGAAAAAGCGCCCGCGTTTATAGGTCATATCTATTCGATTATAATAATAATTTTCGGCTGGGGAATATTCTACTTCTCTGATGACTGCGGCGGAATGAACGGATTTTTGGGCTTTATGTCTTCACTTTTCAGCGGCGGAATAATAAGCGGTTCGGCATTAAATACGGTAATAAGTTATTTGCCGTTGCTCATAGTTTCAATTATTGCCGCCACACCTCTTTTCTTTAAAGTGTATAAAAGATTTGCAGGCTCAAATCATATGTGGCTGTTCGATACTGCGGCGACCGTAATTGTTTTGATAATTTGCACTGCTTCGCTTTGTAACCAAAGCTATAATCCGTTTTTGTATTTCAGATTTTAAAAATGTGTTAAGGAACGGCCTTTGCAGCCGATAGAATAAAGAAATGAATAACAAAGATAAAAAAATATTTAAAACTGAATATTTGCCTGGATTTGTTTTTATTCTGTTTTTGGCAGCAATGGGCATTATGTATGTATTATTGCCGAAGCAGGAATATTCTCCTTTGGAGAAGCGATATTTATCGGGCTTCCCCGAGTTTTCGTTTGAGAGCCTTTTAGAAGGCGATTATACACAGGGAATAGAAGATTTTTTGGCGGACAATACTCCGCTGAGGGCAGGATTTGTGGGTATCAATTCGTATTATAATCTCGCAATCGGCAACAACGGCGCAAACGGTGTTTATCTCGGCAAAAACGGTATGCTTATAGAAAAGCCCGTAGATGAACGCAATAATTTAGAGCGAAACATTGAGCGTATAAAAACATTTGCCGAAAACGAAAGCATACCTGTAAATATGCTTGTTGTGCCTTCAAAAGGTTTTATTTATGATGACAACCTTCCTTTTAACAGCTTAAAATATAAAGATAAAGAATATTTTGAGTATATTGAAAACACCTTGGGCGATAAAGTGAATTTTATAAATATACTTGATAAATTCAATTCTCAGGCAGAAAAAGAAAAACTGTTTTATAACACAGACCACCATTGGACCTCAGCGGGGGCTTATTTGGGATATGAAAACATTTGTGAAGCTATGGGAATTAAGACAAAAGAAAAAACGGATTTTGATATAGAAAGCTATCCCGATTTTTACGGCACTTCTTATTCCACATCTGCTTATTATCTTACGCCCCGTGAAAGCATAGAGGTTTGGCGTGACAAAAAGACGGGCGGCGGCGCATCGGTGGAAATCATAGAAGGCAGCAAATCGGACAAATACGATAATATGTTTTTTAACGATAATTTAAAAACAGATGATAAATATACCGTATATTTAGACGGCAACCACAGCATGGTAAAAATACACAATCCCGCTGCGAACTCAAACAAAAAGCTGCTTTTGATAAAAGACAGCTTTGCGCATTGCCTTGCACCGTTTTTGTCATATAATTACAGCGACATTGTTATGATAGATCTCAGATATTATAAGCTTTCGGTTGACGAATTGATAAAAGAAGAAAACTGTGATGATATCTTGTTTGTGTACGGTATAGACAATATTTGCACAAGTACGGATATCATATTGAACTGATATGCGATATTAGGGAGATGGGTAAATGCAGGGAAAATCAAATTGCGAATTTTGCTCTCATTATGCTTATGATGAAGAGCAGGAGTGCTATTACTGTGATATAACGTTAGACGAGGATGAGGTATACAGGTTTTTGCAGGGAAACACCGATAACTGTAATTATTTCAAACTCTACGATGAATACGGTATAGTTAAAAAGCAGAACTGAAGCCAAATCAGACTTTAGTTCTGCTTATTTTATGCGTCGGTTTTTCGGCGCATCTTGCCGGTGCTGTCGGTATAGTAACTGCCTTTGATTAAAAGCTCGCTTATGGGAACTATCTCATACCCTTCGCTCTGTATGGCTTCTATCACCATCGGAAGAGCTTCGGGGGTGTTTTTTGCACCGTTATGCATAAGTATTATTGAGCCGTTTGTTATTTTGCTTTTTATTCTCGATACGATTTCATCGGGAGAGGGGTCTTTCCAGTCGAGAGAGTCAACATCCCACTGTATACAATACATGTCGCAGTCGTTTACAGACTGAACGACATCGTTGTTATAATCTCCGTAAGGGCAGCGGTAAAGCGTGGGCTCTTTTCCCGTTAATGTTCTCAGCTTTACGTTGCAGCGCATTGTGTCGTCTATGATCTCACCCACGGTGTGCTGCGTCATATGGTCGTGAACACTGCTGTGGCTTCCCACATCATGTCCTGCGAGCGCGATATCCTTTACCGATTCAGGATATTTGTCCGCCCACATTCCCACAAGAAAAAATGTGGCTTTTACATTATATTCGTCTAAAATATCAAGCAGAGTTTGTGTTTGTTCGTTTCCCCAGGCGGCGTCAAAGCTTATGCTTACCTTTTTTTCGGGGGTGTCTACACAGTATATAGGGATCTTTCGCTCGCCTGCCGCGGTGGGGACAGATTCACCCAATCCCGAAAAAACTATCAGCAGCGAAAGAATTGCCATAACCGCGCATACCGTTATTTTTATTATTTGTTTGCGGTTAAAAATATAAAAATTCATATTCAGTCAGCTCCTTTTGTAAAACTTATGAATAGAGCATCATTTATATTCACAATTTTTGCGTTCCTTCGTATAATGTATTGGCATAAATAAATGTCAGTATATTTTAGGGGGGCATTTTTTTGAATATTTACAGGCATAGACATCATAACTGCGATAACGATAACGACAACGATAATATATATTATTACCATCAACCGTGCGTTGTATGCCCGACTCCGCCCGGCACAGGACCCACAGGCCCTACCGGACCAACCGGTGCGACGGGACCCACAGGTCCCACAGGTGAAACGGGTCCGACAGGCCCGACAGGTGAAACGGGTCCGACAGGCCCCACAGGCGAGACGGGACCCACAGGCCCCACAGGCGAGACGGGACCCACAGGCCCAACAGGCGAAACGGGACCCACAGGTCCAACAGGCGAAACGGGACCGACAGGCCCGACAGGCGAAACCGGACCGACAGGCCC
>JAEEHZ010000231.1 GCA_016281115.1 Clostridiaceae bacterium
TAAAGCTCTGTGCTTTCAAGAAAAGCAGACGAATGGGTATCTACAATTATAAGTAAAGATTTATCGTTAATATTCTTTACGGCGTCTGCGGGGTCTGAAAACATTTCGGGTTTTACCGTTTTTTCAAGGCTTGAAATAAGCGGCAATGCGGGCGATTGAGCTGCCTTTACCACAATACAGGCTTTTTTTCCCATTTTATTTACAATGGCATAAAGTCCTGCGGCAGCGCCAATGCAATCCAGATCCGAGAAATTATGCCCCATTATAAATACTCTGTCGGCTTCTTTTATTTTTTCGCTTATTGCGGCGGCGTAAACACGTGAGCGAACTTTGTTGTGACGCTCAACGCCCTGTGATATTCCTCCGTAGAAGCTGAAATCATTCTCATTCTTTATAACAGCCTGATCGCCGCCTCTGCCGAGCGCCATTTCCAAAGCTTTTTTGGACCACGCGTCACATTCTCTAAAGCTCTCACCGCCCGTACCTACGCCGATAGATATGGTAGCGGCCGTGCCCGCGGAGGATTTTATACTTCTTATCTCATCAAGAATATCAAAATTGCTGTTGATGATTTTGCTGAAATTATCTTCTTCAAAAACAACGGTGTATTTACCGCCGGAAATGTGTCTGAAAGAGCCGTTATAGTTGTTGGCCCATTTAATCAGCGTACTTTCAAGCGGCGCCAGGACCGAATTTAGCGTATCCGTATTTTCGTCGCGCTCAAACTCTTCTCTGTTATCAAAGACAATAGAAGCAACACAAGGTCTTGTTGCGATATATTTTTCCCGTATATCCTTCAATTCGGTGTCGTTGAAAAAATAGAACACAACGCCGCTCTCCGTTCTGCTTGCAAACACGGTAAATTTGTCGGTTCCCGCAGAAACATTTAAGCCGTCGCTTGAAAACGCTTTTTTAATTGAATTGCTGCCGAGATAATTTGTTATGTATTCTCCGTGAGGAGTATGGTCGTATGATATAAGATTGGCAAAAGCTTCATTTGTCCAGACTATATCACCGTCACTGCCCGTAATGGCAACAGGAAAACCAAACCCCTGAAGAAATTTACGATCGGTGCCGTTCATTCCCTTAAGAGCTATTTTGGTAACCTTTGAAATATACTTTTTCATTGACAGCGCAGAGATCAAGACTGCCAGAATTGAAGCCGCAACAAGTAGCATTTCAAGCAGAAACAAAAGCTTGCTGTATTTAAACGAAACAATTGCAAAAAACAGCATTATACCCGAAAATATGAGAAAATAAGGGGTAAGCGACCATTTGTTTTTATATTTCAATCAAATCACCTCTGATTTGCTAAATTTACAATTCAACTATAATTGTGAGGATCATCGGAGTTCTTCCCGTCTTTGCCGTAATATATCTGAGTATGGATTCTTTTACACGGTTCTTTATTGAGTTGTGATCCCGCATTCTGTCATCCATACACTTTATGAATTGGTTTGTGGCAACTTCTCTTATTCCTTCAAGCAGATCTTCGGATTCTTTTACATACACAAATCCTCTCGATACAATATCAGGTCCGCTGATAAGCTCTCCGTGAGCCGTATCAAGCCCTGCGACAACGACAATAAGTCCGTCTTCGGATAATAGCTTTCTGTCGCGCAAAACAATACTGCCTACATCACCCACACCCAGGCCGTCAACAAAAACATTTCCCGATGTTACGGGCGCCAATTCTTTTATTCCCTTTTGAGATATTTCTATACAGCTGCCGATATCACCTATAAATATATTTTGTTTTGGCATACCCATACTCATTGCCAAACGGGCGTGCTTTTTAAGGTGCTTTTGTTCGCCGTGCACGGGTATGAAAAGCTTCGGCTTTGTCAGCGCATGGATTATCTTTAATTCTTCACAGCATGCGTGTCCCGAAACATGTACCTCATACATAGATTCATACACTACCTCGCAGCCGCGCTTTAAGAGCTCATCTACTACCGTGCCGACCATTTTTTCGTTACCGGGGATGGGATTTGCCGAAATTATGATAAAATCTCCCGCACCCACGCAAACCTTTTTGTGATCGGAAAACGCCATTCTGTACAACGCGCTCATAGGCTCGCCCTGGCTGCCTGTCGAAACAACGACACTTTGCCCCGGGTCAAGATTATTAAGCTCGTCTATATCTACAATTATCCCATCCGGGACCTTTAAATATCCAAGCTCTTTGGCGGTGGAAATGTAGTTAATCATACTTCTGCCGGTAAATGCCACTTTACGCTTAAACTTTTGCGAGCAATTTATAATTTGCTGAACACGGCTTATGTTAGAAGCAAATGTGGCAATAATTATCCTGCTGTTTTCGGCTCTTGCAAACAAATGCTCAAAAGATTCATTTACAGTTTGTTCTGTCATTGTATAGCCGGGGCGCTGTGCGTTTGTAGAATCCGCCATAAGCGCCAAAACGCCCTGTTGACCCAATGAAGCGAATTTTGCCAGATCTATGATCTCATCTGTTGTAGGAGTGAAGTCTATTTTAAAATCTCCCGTGTGTACTATCGTGCCGCCCGGAGTGTGCAGCGCAACAGCTACGGCGTCGGGAATCGAATGGTTAACGTGTATAAGCTCCGCGGTCATACAGCCAAATTCTATTTTGTCTCCGGCCTTTACCGTGCGAAGCTCGCATGTGCCCACATCGTGCTCGCTGAGCTTGTTTTGAACCAAGCCTATCGTAAGCGCCGTAGAATATACAGGAACCTTTAAATCTTTGAGCAAATACGGCAATGCACCGATATGGTCCTCATGTCCGTGGGTAAGGATAATTCCTCTTATTTTTGATTTATTCTCAAGCACATAGCTGAAATCCGGTATAACAAGGTCTACACCCAGCATGTCAATATCCGGGAACGCCATACCGCAATCTATGATTACTATATCGTTTTCGCACTCAAACAGTGTAATGTTCTTTCCTATTTCGTTAAGTCCGCCCAGAAAGGCTATTTTTACGGGAATATTCTTTTTACCTTCCGCGTGTTTATCAAATTTTGAAGGCAGCTTTTGTCCGCTGCGCAGTATTTTTCTTTCTTTATTTACTCTGCCTGTTTGTTTGTGGCTTCGATTATTTTGAGACCTTCTCGCAGTCTGGGCAGAGCTCTGAGTAGTTTGTTTGTTTTGAGACTGATTGTTTTTTCTTGTCTGTTTTGAAGAACTCTTTCTGTCAGAGCCTGAGTTAAAATTCACGCAATAACCTCCGTTTTTGATCATTTATATGTATATTTTTAAAATCTTAATTCTGTCCGAAAGTAAAACCCTACCAACATAACTTAATTATTGTACCATAATAATTAAGTTAGTCAAGCTTTTTATTTTATTAAGCCATAATGCTTATTAATATAACCGTGTAACGGTTTTGATTTTGAATTTATTGTAACAATTGTGTAATAATGTTTATTTTTTTCTTTATTTTAGAAAAAAACTAAAAAATATGTACAAAAAAACATTGACTGCGATAATAAAAAAATGTATAATGACCTTGATATATATTGTGTTGTTAGGGGCGGTCAATTATGAAAACAACAAAAAGAATAATATCGGTATTAATTATTGCCATATTAGCGTTAAATGTATTGCTTATTCCTGCATATGCGGCGGAAACTGCAGGGATTGATGTTTTGCAGCAGAAAGATCCGCGTTGGTCTGAGTATCCTTACGGTTCAAGTACGCTCGGAAGGTCTGCCTGCGGAACATTTTCTACGCTTAATGCTGTATCATATCTCACAAAACATCAGTTCACCATTGATGAAATACATAAATGGGGCGACTACGCAGGAAGAAATTTTTATATCGCAGGTCAGGGCTCTATGCATTCCGTTGCAAAAGGACTGGCGGATCGTTTCGGTTCCGAATATAATTTCAGATGCACGGAGAAATATGAATTTTCAAGCTATGTTCCATTAAACGGTACCTACCCCAAAACACAGGCGGCAATGGATATTATCTGGAACAAGCTTATCGGCGAACTCAGGCAGGGGCGTGTGTGTGTAGGAATGGTACACGGTCACTTTATAGCTCTTGTTGATTATAACCCGCAAAACGGAAAAGTGCTGACGCTTGATTCCGCTGCAGATATGGAAAAGCGCGGAACAACGGCTTTAGGCGATTGGATGACAGAAAACGAATTGTATTACGGTTCATCCGCGGGAAAACAGTATTACAAACTGAGATGTTGCTTTACATTTTTGGAATCTACAAAAAAAGCTACTATAAACGATATGGGAACTGCGGTAGATACAAACGATTTCTTTATCAACGCCCATATTACAAATAACGTAAACGGTACAATATCCGAATACGGTTTTGAAATAGGTCAAATATTAAGCAACACAACAACCGTTTCCGTAAAAGCCGACGACCGAAGCCCCGAGCTTGATGTGTTTATGAGTGTTTATAACCTGTACCGTCCTCTTGCTCCCGGCACAAAATACTATTACAGAGTTTATGCCGTTATAAACGGAGAAACTTACAAGTCTGATTATACGTCTTTTGTCACCGCAGGAACATCTTTATGCAATCTTGAAGATATAACGGTAACAGAGATATCTCAAACAGGCGGAAAAATATCTTTCTGGTGTCATAATAATTCAGAGGAAAACGTGTCGGGTTACGGATGCTATATAGGTACTGAACCGGACAATATGCAGAGATATAACATAGACACCGATATACAGGATACAAACGCGAACATTACTTTGGACCTTGCCGGCATATGCGGAAATTTGAAATCTAACACTGAGTATTATTATCAGGCATATGTTGTTCTGGACGGGGGAATGTATTTAAGCAACACCTACAAGTTTGCGACACTTAATGTAGGCGAACAAAGATTTATAATATTCTACCTCGGCAACGGCGGCATAAACGCTCCGCAGTATCAGACGAAGAGTTACGACCATGATATAAACCTTTCAAGCGAAGAGCCGATAAGAAAAGGCTATAAGTTTATAGGCTGGGCTACTGCGGATAATGCAACCGAAGCAGAATATCTGCCGGGAGATATATATTCCGGAAACCGCGATTTAACTCTTTATGCTGTTTGGCAAAAAGATAATATCGAGCCTGAAAACGATATAGAAAAAGTTGACTTGGACGAATATCTTTTGGGAGACGCTAACGGCGACAATTTTGTTAATATGGAAGACGTAACCACCTCTCAAAAAATAATCGCTAAACTCATACAGCCCGAGAAAGTATACGAATTCTGCAGCAAATCTGCAGATGTTACCAAAGACGGCAATATAACAATGGAGGATATTGTTGAAATTCAAAGATATGTCGCAAAGCTTATTACTGAATTTTAACAATTAATCAATATATTTTAATTAAGGGGAATTGTATATGGCATTTTGTTCTAATTGCGGAAACCAACTTAACGAAAATGAGAGATTCTGCTCTGTTTGCGGAACTCCATACGAAGCACAACCTCAGCCACAGCCTCAGGAGCAACCGCAGGCAGCTTACACACCAAGCGAGCCTCAACCTGTTCAAGAGTATCCACAGCCGGAATTCCAGCAGGCTACACCTGTACAGAGCGAAGGTTTTGTTCAACAACCACAGCAACCCCAACAGCCTCAACAACCATTGCAGACACAACCTCAACCTCAGCAAGGATATGCGGGTCAGCCAAACTATCAGCAACAAGGATACAATGGATATCAAAACAACGGCGCACAAGGCGGTCAATACAACGGTCAATATCAGCAACCACCGTATCAAAACGGTCAATATCCCGGAGCACAGCCTGTAAATGCTACTGTTTACGATCCCGAAGATAAGCCAAGCGTCGGACTTGAAGTATTAAGCTTCTTTATACCGCTTGTAGGTCTTATACTCTTCTGTGTGTATAACTCAACCAAGCCAAAAAGCGCAAAGGGCTACGGTAAATTTGCTTTGATCGGTTTCCTCGTAGGTATAGTACTCGGAATATTGATGGCTGCGTGTTCTGCGTGCGTAGTTTTCTCCAATCCGCTCACATACTACTCGTATTATTGATTTTATTTAAACACATAGCGTTTGAACGGGGCTGTTTCAGCCCCGTTATCATTTCTCACCGGGAGGATATATGAACCGTTTTATAAAGCTTTTTATAAAAGATCATCAAAATACCGATGATGTACAGGTACGTGCAAGTTACGGCAAATTTGCAAGCATTACGGGAATAATTTTAAATATTCTTCTCTTTTTGGGTAAGGGCTTTGCAGGCATTATATCAGGCTCTCTTTCTATAATTGCCGACGCTATGAATAACCTTTCAGACGCATCTTCGAGTATAATAAGCCTGTTCGGATTCACTCTTTCAGGCAAGCCTGCCGACAAAGAACACCCCTTCGGTCACGGAAGATATGAATATATATCGGCGTTGTTGGTGTCCGTGCTTGTTATGATAATCGGAATAGAATTATTCAAAACCAGCATAGAAAAAATCATTTCACCCGATGACATAAAGTTTGAAGCGATATCTGTAGTAATAATGATACTATCTATGGCAGTTAAGCTTATTATGATGCTGTTTTACAGATCAATAGGCAAAAAGATATCTTCGGACGCGCTTTTTGCCGTTGCAAATGACAGCAGAAATGACATAATCTCGACAGGCGCCGTACTTGCTTCTCTGATAATATCAAACATTTGGGGTGTAAAGCTTGACGGCATAATGGCAATGGCTGTCGCTGTGTTTATTATTGTAAGCGGTTACAAGCTTGTGAAGGAAACAATTGACCCTCTGCTCGGCATTGCTCCCGACAAAGAGCTCGTTGATATGATAGAAAAAGAAATATTGAGCTACGAAGGCGTTTTGGGAACACACGACCTTATTATTCACGATTACGGTCCCGGCAGATGCTTTGCAGGCGTGCATATAGAAATGGCGGCAGAAGAAGATGTGCTCAAAAGCCACGATATTATTGATAACATCGAATATGACTTTATGAATAAGCACAATATGCAGCTTATCGTACATTATGACCCCATTATCACAGGCGACAGCGCAGTAAACGATCTGCGTCATATTATTTCCGAGAGGATTAAATCCATTAATGAAAACCTTACGATTCACGACCTCAGAATTGTTCCGGGAATAACCCACACAAACGTTATATTTGACTGTGTAGTTCCACGCGACGTAGGTATAAGCGATAATGAGATCAAAGACAGAATATCTATAATTGTAAAAGAATGTGACCCAAAATATATGTGTGTAATCAAAATTGATCATTCTTTTACGGGAGAATTTTAAAATACAAACAGAATATCGCCTCATACGGTCTATTGTCCGTGTGAGGCGATACTTTATCTTAAATCAGTATTATTATAAAATAATGCAGATCAAACCGTTGCAGCCGTCGTTTATGATACGCTCTATCGTTTCGCAAAGCTTCATACGGGCATCCTGCGGCATACGGGAAAGCTTGTTGTGCATACCTTCATTTACAAGCTCATGTAATGATTTACCGAATATATTGGAATCCCATATCTTTACGGGGTCGTCTCTGAACTCTTTAAGCAGGTATGTCACAAGCTCCTCGCTTTGTTGCTCCGAGCCGACTATCGGCGTTACTTCAGTCGTTATGTTTGTCTTTAACATATGAACGCTTGGTGCGGAAGCACGTAGCCTTATGCCGTATTTTCCGCTTTGGCGTATTATTTCGGGTTCGTCAAGTTTCAGTTCGTCTATTGTAGGCATCACAATTCCGTATCCTGTGTTAACAACGCTGTCATATGCCTGTTTGATCTTATCAATTTCAGTTTTTCCCGATGAAAGCTCAAGGATCGTTTCAAAAAGATCGGCTTCA
>JAEEHZ010000232.1 GCA_016281115.1 Clostridiaceae bacterium
AAATGCCTCCGAAAAAGAAGAACATAAAAGTTAAGGCAGTGCCTAAAATAAAAGGAGTTATAGAAGGCGCAGGGCTTGTTGTTGAGCAAAAGGTAGCGTCTACGATAAGAGAAAATTATATGCCTTACGCCATGAGCGTTATACTGTCGCGCGCGATCCCTGAGATAGACGGATTCAAGCCCTCTCACCGCAAGCTTTTATATACTATGTATAAAATGGGCCTGCTTACATCGGGAAGAACAAAATCGGCAAATATTGTTGGTCAGACGATGAAGCTTAATCCTCACGGAGACAGCGCAATATATGAGACAATGGTAAGACTTTCCCGCGGTAACGAGGCGCTTTTGCATCCTTATATAGATTCAAAGGGCAATTTCGGTAAAGCGTACAGCCGCGATATGGCATTTGCGGCGTCAAGATATACTGAAGCGAAGCTTGACGATATAGCAAAAGAGCTTTTCAGAGACATCGACAAAAACACGGTCGATTTTGTGGATAACTACGACAACACAATGAAAGAGCCTACACTTTTGCCTTCAACGTTTCCGTCTGTTCTTGTTAACGCAAACACCGGTATAGCTGTTGGTATGGCGAGCAGCATATGCTCATTTAACCTCAGAGAAATATGCGAGACTACAATAGCATTAATTAAGGACAAAAACCACGATATAAGCGAGACACTGCCTGCTCCCGATTTTATAGGCGGCGGTATGATAGTATACGACAAAGAAGTATTTGACGAAATTTACCGCACGGGCAGAGGCTCGTTTAAGGTAAGATGTAAATATTCATACGACAAACAGTCAAATTGTATTGACATAACAAGCATACCTCCCACAACAACAACAGAGGCGATAATAGAAAAGATAATTGACCTTGCAAAATCGGGAAAGGTGCGCGAGGTTGCCGATATCAGAGACGAAACAGGCCTTGACGGACTTAAAATAACAATAGATCTAAAGCGCGGAGTAGATCATGAAAAGCTTATGAATAAGCTATATAAAACCACACCGCTTGAAGACAGCTTTGGCTGTAATTTTAATGTGCTTATAAACGCTTCACCTAAAGTTATGGGCGTTAGGGAGCTTTTAAATGAGTGGATAGCATTCAGAGCGGATTGCATAAAGCGCAGAACGCAGTTTGACCTTGATAAAAAGAGAGAAAAGCTTCATCTTTTGCTCGGACTTGCAAAAATACTTATAGACATTGATAAGGCAATAAAGATAGTGCGTGAGACAGAAGAGGAAGAAGAAGTCGTACCAAACCTTATGATAGGCTTCGGCATTGACAGAATACAGGCTGAATATGTTGCCGAAATAAAACTCAGACATTTAAACAGAGAATACATTTTAAACAGAACAAATGAAACTCAGCAGTTAAAAGACGACATAAATGAGCTTGAGGGTATAATAGCCAGTTCTTCAAAAATCAGGAATATTATCGTATCAGAGCTGAAAGACGTGGCAAACAAATACGGTCAGTCGCGCCGCAGTATGCTTATATACAAAGACGATATTGAAGATGTTGAGCCTGATAACGATATCCCCGATTATCCTGTTAATCTGTTCTTTACAAAAGAAGGCTATTTTAAAAAGATAACCCCGCAGTCATTAAGAATGAGCGGTGAGCAGAAACTTAAAGAGGACGACGAGATCGTAACTCAGCGTGAGGGCTCTAACTCTACCGAACTTTTGTTCTTCAGCGACAAGTGTCAGGTATACAAATCACAGGCGTGCGAATTTGCGGATACCAAAGCAAGCGTATTGGGCGATTTTATACCTGTTAAGCTCTCGATGGATGAGGGCGAGAACGCTGTGGCAATGATAACAACAAAGGATTACAGCGGATATCTTTTGTTTTTCTACAAAAACGGAAAGGTGGCAAAGGTTCCGCTCAGTTCATACGCTACAAAAACAAAGCGCAAAAAATTAACAGGCGCATACAGTGATGTTTCACCGCTTGTTGATATAAAATATATTGAAGAAGAAAGTGACTTTGTTCTTTACGCAACATCAGGCAGACGCCTTTTGTTCAATTCTGCAAGCATAAACGAGAAAACTTCCCGTACAACACAAGGCGTTGCCGTTATGAAATTCAAAAAAGGACACTGCCTGCAAGAGGTAAGAAGATATAAAGATGGGCTGCTTATAAACCCTGCCCGTTACCGCTCAAAGACGCTGCCCACTATGGGAGCTAACCCCTTGCCAAACGAAGAACAAATGGAATTTTGATATATGACGAAAAATAACTTAAAAAAATCGTTATTACTTTTTGCAGTGTTTTTCAAGATAGGGCTTTTCACCTTCGGCGGCGGATACGCAATGATTCCCGTAATAGAAAGAGAGATTGCCGACAAAAAACACTGGATAAAAAACGAAGAAATACTTGATATATTTGCAATATCGGAGTCTACACCCGGTCCCATTGCCATAAACAGCGCAACCTTTGTAGGATACAGAGTGGCTGGAGTTTTAGGCTCTGCCTGCGCAACACTCGGGGTAGTTTTGCCTTCGTTTACAATAATTTTTATAATATCGTTTTTTCTTGAAAAGTTTAAATCTTTTAAAGCGGTTGAATACGCTTTTAACGGTATAAAAGCAGGCGTTATAGCACTTATTCTGCGTGCTTTATATACCATGGCAAAAAAATGCCCAAAAAACATAATTTCTGTTATTATTGCCTGTGTTGTATTTCTGCTTTCGGTTGTGTTTGATATCAACCTGTTTTTGATAATTATATTGGCTGCATTTTCGGGGTTGATATATCATTTGATATGCCTTAAGCTTTTAAAGAAAAGAGGTAACAAAAATGATCTATCTTGATTTGTTCCTCACGTTCTTTAAAATAGGCGCGTTTACATTCGGCGGCGGATACGCAATGCTTCCGCTTATACAGGAAGAGGTCGTTTCTCACAAATGGCTCACCCTTGATCAAATGATAGATTTTATTGCTGTAAGCGAAAGCACACCGGGACCGTTTGCGGTAAATATATCAACTTATGTCGGCTCGCAAACAGGCGGATTTTTGGGTGCGTTTTGTTCTACTGCGGGAATTACTTTGCCGTCTTTTATAATAATACTGATAGTTGCAAAGTTTTTCATCGCGTTTAAGGAAAGCACAGCTATTTCGGGTATAATGGTGGGCTTACGACCGTGCGTTATAGGACTTATCGCTTCTGCTGTTGTGGGGCTTATAAACACCGTGTTTTTTACGGGCTTCAGCGGAATAGAATCTGCATTGACAGTTAAATTTATAAGTTCAGCAGTTATACTTATATCAATGTCGGTTTTGCTCATAAAGAAAATAAGCCCCATAATAATTATTCTTATGTCAGCTTTGGTGGGAATAATTTGCGGCTACGCATTCGGTCTTTAGTTTGATAATATACTGATTATTTATAGCATTTTGAGAGGGTATGATAATGACAAATAACAAAGCAATATGCTTTTTGAAAGGCTTAAAAGGTAAAAAAATAGCTCTTTGCGGCATAGGAAGAAGTAATTTTCCGCTTATAACCTTGTTTTCGAAATACGGAGCAATTGTTACTGCCTGTGACAGAAGAAACCGCGAGCAGCTCGGCGAAATGGCCGAAGATGCGGAAAAACTCGGCGCAAAGCTT
>JAEEHZ010000233.1 GCA_016281115.1 Clostridiaceae bacterium
AAAGCTTTTCGACTGTAATCTTTGAACGATAACAGCCAAAGAGCCTTTTCCTTTGCTCTGCGCAAATCGGATTCTTTTTTTAAGTGAAAAAGCTCATCATCACTTATCTCCGTATCGGGAGACAAGTAATTTTCAAAAACAACATTTTCATCAAGGCTGAGCGCATACTCACCGTCGATATATATGTTGTACAGATGTTTTTTTGCCTTTTCTATTGACGTAATAATCATCAGTCGTCAACAATAACATCTATGCTCGGTTTTTTCTGCTCGACAGAGTCTTTTTTTTCTTCCGCAGTATCATCGGCATCGGATTTTTTGGAAGGTGCTTCTTTTTTACCCTTTTTGCCTTTCAAGGCAAGCTCTGCCAATTTATCCTTGTTTTTCATAACAAGCTCTTCGACCTCTTTTTGCATTTCGGGATCGTTAATAAGCAATTCCTTTACGTTTTCTCTGCCCTGACCGAGTCTTTGTCCCTTATACGAGAACCATGAACCGCTTTTTTCTATGATATCAAGCTCAACCGCCAAATCGAGAAGCTCGCTCATTCTCGATATGCCCGTACCGTACATGATATCAAATTCAGCTTCCTTGAATGGCGGTGCCATTTTGTTCTTTACAACTCTTGCGCGTGTATGTGCGCCTACAGGCACGGCTCCGTTTTTGAGAACTTCTACCTTTCTAACGTCTATTCTTACCGAAGAATAGAATTTGAGAGCGCGCCCGCCGGGCGTAACCTCGGGATTGCCGTACATTACGCCTACCTTTTCTCTTAACTGATTTATAAATATGGCTACACAGTTGGATTTTGACAATGCACCCGTAAGCTTTCTGAGTGCCTGAGACATAAGCCTTGCCTGCAAACCAACGTGCGTATCACCCATATCTCCCTCTATCTCGGCTTTTGGTACCAAAGCAGCTACGGAGTCAATTACAATTATATCCACACTGCCCGAGCGTATAAGCATTTCAGCTATTTCGAGCGCGTCTTCACCGGTATCTGGCTGTGAAACTATAAGTGAATCAACATCTACTCCAAGATTATTGGCATAAACAGGGTCAAGCGCATGCTCAACATCTATAAAAGCTGCTGTTCCGCCGATTTTTTGCGCCTCTGCCACACAGTGGAGAGAAAGTGTTGTTTTACCTGATGATTCAGGCCCGTAAATTTCTACAATTCTGCCTCTCGGTAATCCGCCGATACCGAGCGCGATATCAAGCGTAAGAGAGCCCGTGGAGATAGCGTCGGCTATCATGGCTCTGTTTTGCCCTAAGCGCATTACGGCACCCTTGCCGTATCGCTTTTCTATTTGCGTAAGAGCAGTCTCCAGCGCTTTTTCTTTTGTCATTTCAGGTGCTTCTTTGTCTTTTAATTTAGATTTATCAGCCATTTTTTGTACTCCTCTTCAAAAAATTAATATGTCACCATTCTTTGATATATTAACATACTTTGGGTGTTTTTGCAAGAAATTTATTACGTGTTAAAACAAACACGCAAAAGCGGCAATCAAACATGACTGCCGCTTTGTTATCGTACCGTTATTTACCGTTATTAATCCTTGCTTTTAATTGTTTCACAGATGTTATATAGCTTTTTTCCGCATGTATATAAAGCTCTTTTTTCAGCACATCATCATTTACCTCACAACCGAGCTTTTCTGCGATCATTTGCAAAAAATGCGGATTTTTCACAAGCAAAGGTCCTATCAAATGAGTGCCGAAAGTGTTATTCTTCACAAAGCCTTCATCGCCGAGCTCATTTTCATTGCCAAAGCCCATATCGAGCTTAAACAGCGGCAAGTCAACGTTTTTAGTTACACTGCATTTGTTTATGTAGCCGATGCAATATTTATCATCGGAACCGCAGTTTGCCAAGCAGTCACCTACGATTCTATTTTTACTCTCGTATGTTTTAAAGCTCCCTATTCCCAGTGCCTCATATTCGGTATTAGCCGCTGATACAACGCTCTCACCGAGCGTTTCAAATGCATTTCCTGTGAAAAGCATTACGCTGTTTTCTTCACTGATTCTTTTAAGCTTTTCTTTGTACTTAATAATACTTTTAAGTACGGTTTTTTGAGCCGCTTCGGTGCCCGATCCCATATAGTAAAAATCATATCCGTCAATATCCGCATCATCATACAAGCTCAGCATATCCACAGTTACCTCAGCGCCGCAATCTTCGAGATATTTTTGCAAAAACATTATATTCGCATATTCGCCGTACAGATTCATTATATCGCCGTACATGTGCAGTATCTTTATTTTCACGCCGATGACCTCACTTTATCTCTACATTAGATATGAATTTAGCTTTATCTGAGAAGCATGTTACAGCAAACAGATTTTCACTTCCGTTTTCTTTTATATCCGAGCATGCTTCGTCTATGCTTTCATATATTTTTACTTTATCCATGTTAATATCCGAAAACTCCGCGCGCATGGCCAGATCGTTACAGTATTTACCGCACAGGTAAATATTTTGTATATGACTGCCGCTCAGCAAATCAAAATTAATATCCCAAAGCCACGATGTCTCGCTTGTAAAATACTTTCTGCTTACTGCGTCCACTATTATTATCACACTGCACGGATTTTTGCTGTCTTGTATATATCTGAAAGACATATCGTAAGAAATCGAGTTTTCATGCTTAGAAACGAGAAAAACACCGTTATGCTCTCCAAGCGTAAAATTAATAAATCTGCCGTTTTTAAGTATGTAATTGCACATAAGAGCCGATACAGATTCAGGCTTAACACCCGCAAGCGTACAGGCTGTAAACGCCGCAAGGATATTATATATATTGTATATACTTTTAAATGCAAGCTGTATTTTGTATTCGCCGTTTATCGTGATAACACCGTCATCAAGATTTACATCGGTAACGGTATAATCCGTGTCATGTCTCGCAAAGCCGCAGCTTTCGCAATGATATTTTCCTATATGATTATAATGATAATACTCATATTTCATCGGCTTTTGACACACCGGACAATACGCGCCATCGTTATACATTCCCGCAAAGGTCTCCGTATCAAAGCTGCATCTGTCGGCTCCGAACCACAGAACATTTTCTCTTTCTGCACCGAACACGGAAACAAGAGGATCGTCTGCGTTAAGAACGAGCGTTGTATCCTCGGGAATACTCTCCTTTATTGCATCGTAAACCCACATGGGATGGCCGTTTCGCGTAAGCTGATCGCGGTAAAGATTTGTGATTATATAATAAGTGGGAGAAAACCACTTAAACGTATATTTAGTATATCTTTCATCGGATTCTATAAGCAAAACATCGGCTTTCACCTTGCCTGACAGCGTAGAATTGTCAAGTATCATAGTAGTAACGCCTTCTATTTGATTGGAACCCTCAGCGTTATACGCCACTTTCAGTCCGCTTTCACGCAAAACGCTTGCTATCATTTCAACAGTCGATGTTTTACCGTTGCTCCCCGT
>JAEEHZ010000234.1 GCA_016281115.1 Clostridiaceae bacterium
ATGAATTAAAAGCTTACGTGCTTGAAAAACGCCCAAATATATGTCATTGGTTTACTGTAGATAATCTTGAATACTTACGCCGAGGAGGCAGATTGAGCGCAGGTACAGCCTTAATAGGCGGCATATTGGGAATAAAGCCCGTTTTGCATACAGATGACAGCGGCAAGCTTGTAAACGTGTATAAGGTTCGCGGAAGGAAAGCGTCTTTAAGCCTTATTGCCGATAAATACGGTGAGCTTTCGGTAAATCCGCCCAAAGAGGATATTGTTTATCTTTGTCACGCCGATTGTCCGGAAGATGCAAAAACAGTAAAACATATGCTTTACGACAGATACGGTGTAAAAGTTAAACTTATAACAGATATCAGCCCCATCATCGGGTCGCATTCCGGTCCGGGAACATTAGCGCTGTTCTTTGAAGGTAAGCACAGATAACGTCTATAATTGCAGATTTAAGCAAATATTGTCAAACGAGATCTCAAGTCAATTTATCGAATAATTGTCTTGAGATTTTTTGTTTCATTTGGGTTGATTTTTTCCTCTTATTACAATATAATAAAATTTGGTCAATGGTTTACAAATTTGCCGTTTTTTTAATAGTTAATCAATTTTTAACGGAGGCGGACAGGCATATGTGCGATAATATGACGGAATTAAATAACAAATGCGAGCTGTGTATGAGCTGTCCGCTCGGCAAAACTCGAACAAACCTTGTGTTCGGAGTGGGAAATCCCAATGCGGACGTTATGTTTATCGGTGAAGGTCCCGGTGAGCAGGAGGATCTGAAAGGCGAACCATTTGTAGGCAAAGCGGGAATACTGCTTGACAAGCTTCTTAACTGCGTTCATTTTGACAGGCACAAGAATATTTATATAGCCAATATCGTTAAATGCAGACCGCCGCATAACCGCGACCCTTTAGACGACGAACAGCAGGCGTGTATGCATTGGCTTGAAGATCAGATAAACATTGTTTCTCCGAAGATAATAGTGTGCTTGGGCAGGATAGCAGCCCAAAAACTAATTGATAAAGATATAAGGATAACTAAAGATCACGGAAAAGTATATAACATAAACGGCGTGGTAATGATGCCCGTTTTGCACCCTGCGGCACTTTTACGAAACGAAAATCTTTTGCCCGCCACCTTTGAAGATTTTTTAAAGCTGCGTGAGCTTTATGATAATATGGGTCTTGCAAAACAAGAAGATTAATCGATATTAAGGTAAAAAATATGAACAAACTTATCAGAGAAAGAAAAATTAAAGCGATAATTCTTACACTTACCATTTTGCTTTCAACGGCTGTAAGTGCGTTTTTCATGTACTCAAAACAGGGCTTTCATGAAGACGAGCTCCTCACCTTCAATCTTGCAAATTCCTCGGTGCAAATAAACCCGTCAAATGACTTTATTACACCCGATGATATAAACGCTTATCTTTCGGTCTCGGACGGCGACCGCTTTAACTATGCGTTAGTATATGAAAACCAGATAAGAGACGGGGTGCATCCGCCGCTGTATTATATACTTTTCAACAGCGTTTGCTCATTGTTCCCCTGCACGTTTTCAAAGTGGCTGCCATTTGCCTTAAATGCGGTGTTTATGGCTTTTGCGCTACTTTTCATATATAAGATTGCAAGACTCATAACGGGTCGTTTTAAGTATTCATTTACCGCAATGGCGGCATATGCTTTCAGCATCGCCTGTGTAACAACGGTCATATATATCAGAATGTACGCGATGCTTACTTTCTTTACAACAGCTTTTTCTTATGTGACACTGCTTATGTATTGTGACGGGCCCCGGAAAAACAAAAAGCATATAGCCGCAATGGCATTGGTCTGCCTTTTCGGCAACCTCACTCATTATTATTTTATCCTGTTTGAATTGCTGACAGGCATAACGATGCTTATAATAACATTAAGAAAAAAGCGCGCCCGCGTTATGAAGAAATATATTATCACCGGAATTTTATCGGGCTGCGCTTCGCTTTGTGCATACCCGTTCATTATCGCCAATGTATTGCTCGGCAACAGAGGGCTGGACTCCGGCGGGCTCTCAATAGACCTTATAACGCTTTTAACATATGTTGTTTACAAACTTTCAACGTATGCGCTAATTATAGCAAAAGATCTGTTTGTAAACAAAGTTTGGCTGTTTGCGCTTGTTAGCGCTGCTTTGGTTGCGGCTCTCATATATATGCGTGTTGTAAGAAAAAAGAAAATCTCTCCAAAAACAAAGATCATATTCTTTCCCTCGCTGATATTTTTAATTGGCATTTCTTTGGTTTCGCCTTTCAACAGCGACAGATATATAATGTGTGTTCTGCCTTTACTTGTAATTGTTGCGGTCACGTCTTTTATAAGATTATTCAGGCTTATCAAGCTTAAATATTCATATGCAATTATAACATTAAGCGTTATTATTGTAAGCGTTATCGGGCTTTTAAGCGTTAAGCCTTATTACACTTACGGAATGACAGATCTGTATAATCCGCAAACAAAAACTTGTTTATTTGTAGGCACGTCTATGCAGGAATGGACAAAATCTCTCGACAAGCTTATGCAATACGACAAAACGCTGATCTCACAAACAGAGCTTGATATGGGATTTGTAGAATCACTTGATTCATTCGCCGAAGAAAGAGGCGTTAAAACCAACGGTAAAATAGCGCAATTCGCCTCATACTATATAGACAGCGCGAACGCAAGCGATGAAAAAAACAATTTAAACACTGCGCTTGAAAACGGCGAGCTTGATTCCGAATATGAGATAACGGTTTACATCTCTCAGCTCTGCTCAAAAGAAAAGGTAATATCATATATTCGGAATAATACGTCATTCAACGCTTATGAGCTGATACAGGCGGACTGCGATTTTAACGATTATTACAACTGGTATGATTATTTTGCCGAAACAGAGTCATACTGCAATGTGTATAGATTTTATAAAGAAAAAATATAACAAATATGGGGTGACTTTATATGTCTGATATCAACAGAAAAGACGCCGTCGGAATTGCACTGTCGGGCGGCGGACTTCAGGGAATAGCGCATATAGGAGCCTATCGTGCGCTCACCGAAATGGGCATAAAGCCTCAATATGTATCGGGCACAAGCAGCGGCTCGCTTATGGCGGCGCTTATTGCGATGGGATTTTCAGCCGATGAAATGGCAAAGCTCGCTTCAAAATACTGGAGACAGCTTGCAGAAATAGACAACGGTATAATTTTTCGCTCTTTGGCGCAGCTTATACTTAATAAGCGAGTCACACGCGACGGTATTAAATCAGGTGAACTTATATCTAACGTCGTAAAAGCCGTAATGGATGAAAAGGGCATAAAAGGCTTTGAAGATCTGCCGATAAACCTCTCTATCTGCACGGTAGATACTTATACAACAGACGAATGTATCTTTTTAACTAAAGAAGAAAATATAAGCAATCCTTATATACACTATATTACGGGGGCACCGATTGAGACCGCCGTCAGGGCAAGTATGTCTTTCCCCGCCATTTACACCACCTGTCCATATAAAAATTACAATTTTATGGACGGCGGAGCAAAGGACAATCTTCCTGTTAAGGTATTAAAGGATCTGGGCGTGGGAAAAACACTGGCTATCGGATTTAATATACTAAACTACGATCCCGACAACGGCCTGGACGGACTTATAAAGGTCATTTGGCGTGCTTTGGACGTTTATTCCATAGACAGTACGCGCAAATCTATGGAAATGGCAGATTTTGCAATAGAGATAGACAACAAAAACACACAGCTTTTCTCCATAGACAATTTGGACGAAACAATAGAAGAAGGATACGAGGCAGTAATGCAGAAGCGTGACGATATTATGAGAATTTTCGGATAATGTATTTAATTGTCTGTTTGTATTGACAAAGTGTTAATTTGCATTTATAATCAAGCTCGTATTTTTAAGGAACCGAGGTCAAACCAAATGAAAACGACAAATAAATCACGGACAAACAGCATTATGAATGTAAAGAAGCTGACAACTCTTGCCGTATTTGCGGCTGTTGCCTATGTGGCAATGCTCGTTACGCATCTTATTCCTGCGGTAAGCGGATTTTTGAGCTTTGATGCAAAAGACGCCGTTATCGTAATAGCCGGTATGGTATTCTCTCCCGGTGCGGCTGTAATCGTTACGCTTGTAGTTTCTTTTGTGGAAATGATAACCGTAGGTCACACTGGATTTATCGGTCTTTTGATGAACTTTATTTCTACAACATCGTTTTTACTTCCCATTTGCTTCATATATAAACGCTCACGCAAATCAAAAGACGTTATTCTGGGGCTTCTTATATCAACCGTGACCGCAACTGTAATGATGCTTTTGTGGAACTACTTTATAACCCCTATATATATGAACGTACCGCAATCAGCTGTTGTTGATATGATGCTGCCCGTATTTTTACCGTTCAACCTCATAAAATATACGCTTAATTCGGCTTTGGTTCTTCTCATTTATAAAAGGATCATTTATATTCTCAACAAAATGGACATAACAACAGTCACCGAAACCAAAAAGCCTTCTGTTGTTAATATTCTGGTTTCCGTATTGTGCGCCGCCGTTGCAATAACGATTTGCGTGATATTGTTTTATATGCAATAAAACGAATTTTGGAGCATATAAATGGGTATATAAACAGTAAAATTTACTGTACTTTTTTGTTATTATGTGTTATAATTCCAAGAAAGTACAGTTTTTTTATTTTCGGAGGTGTTTTGAATTGAATAAATCTATGCTTATAGCTGCTGCCCAGTCAAAAATCGAGCCTGATATCATTTTCAAAAACGCAAATGTTGTAAATGTTTTTTCGGGAAAAACAGAGCGTTGCGACGTTGCCGTTTATAACGGTGTTATTGCAGGTTTAGGCGAATACAGCGGAAAAAACGAGATCGATTTAAACGGAAAATATCTTATGCCTTCGTTTATTGACGCGCACTGTCATATAGAGTCGAGTCTTGTATCTCCCGTAGAATACGCAAAGCTTGTTATCCCAAAGGGTGTAACGGCAGTTATAGCCGATCCCCACGAAATCGCAAATGTAAAGGGCGAAGAAGGACTCAGCTTCATGATGAAGTCTGCCGAGGGCTTGCCGCTTGACGTGCATTATATGTTGCCTTCCTGTGTGCCTGCAACTCCGTTTGACAGCTCGGGCGCCGTAATTGACAGCAAGCTTACAAAAGAGCTTATGCAAAAGCACGGATTTCTCGGTTTGGGCGAAATGATGGACTTTGTTTCCGTTCTCAATTCCTCCGATGAGGTTCTCGCAAAAATAGAATGTGCCGATATTATAGACGGTCACGCACCGTATATCTCAGGCAAAGAGCTTTGCGCCTATGCCTGCGCCGATATTAAGACCGACCACGAATGTACAATACCGCAAGAAGCTTCCGAAAAAGCGGCGCGCGGTATGTACGTGCAGATAAGAGAAGGTACCAGCGCAAAAAATCTTGAAGCGCTTTTGCCTGCCGTAAATGAGTATAACTTTGACAGATTCTTATTCTGTACCGACGACAAACACCTTGACGATATATTGGAAGAAGGAACAATAAGCCATTGCATAGATAAAGCAATATCACTTGGACTTGATCCCGTAAAAGCGATAAGAATGGCTTCTTTGAACGCAGCACAATGTTATGGTCTTCCCCACACCGGAGCTATTGCACCGGGATATTTTGCAGATATCGTAATAAGTGAAGATTTAAACGCAACAAAAATCACCGAAGTTTACAAGCGCGGCGTGCTTGTAGCAAAGAATGATAAAGCGCTGTTTTTGACTCCTTCTGATACCGATGGGAATGTAACCGATACTGTACATATAAATCCTGTTAAGCCCGAAGACTTTAAAATAGAATTCAACTCCAATATCCCTGTCATAGAAGTAATGCCCGATACTCTTGTTACAAAGAGCGTATTAAGAAAAACCTGCGAGCAGCTTGAAATGTGCGCTTGCTTAGAGCGTCACAAAGGCACGGGAAACATAGGAAAAGCGTTTGTAACCGGCTTTGGTATAAAAAACGGTGCCGTTGCGCAAACTATCGGTCATGATAATCATAATATCACCGTGTTGGGAACAAGCGCCGAGGATATGGCTCTGGCGGTAAACTCTCTCGGCAAAGACGGCGGAATTGCCGTTGTTATAGACGGAAAACTGGAAGCCGAGATGCCCTTGCCCATCGCAGGTCTTATGAGCGACAAGCCTTACGAAGAAGCGGTAAAAGAATATATTGCCATCAAAAATGCCGTTAAAAAGCTTGTACCCGACAGTAAGATAGATACGCTTATGATGCTTTCGTTCCTGTCTCTCTGCGTTATCCCCGAAATAAGAGTAAGCGACAAGGGTCTGTTCAGCGTAACAGATATGAAATTTATTGAGTAAAAGGACCGCGTGCGTGTATGTCAAATACAGGAAAAATATTTAAAGTTGTTTTTGCCGTAATAATTATTGCCGTTGCATGTGCATATTTGTGCGGTTGTGAAAGTGATGATTTGTCAAATTCCGCTTCAAGCAGCAATAATGTGTCAACTGTGGAAAGTGTTATAGATTATGAGCATACGGACAGCAAAATAGATTACAGCAAATATTACGAGCTCAACGCCTCTTACGACAACGAGAAAAGGCTTACACGCACAGATATTTATTCTCCGCAGGATGAATGTATCGGATATCGCACATACACTTATGTAAATGATGATAAAATAGCCGAGATAAAAACATTCACCAAAGATGATAAGCCGAAAAGCACCGTAAAATACGAATATACATCAGATAACAGCTTCAGCAGCTCGCTTTTTGACGAAAAAGATAATTATTTGTTTAAAATGAGCGTATATACGAAAAACAGCAATGAGATATCGGAGTATTATAACTCGAAAAATCAGCTTATAATGTACAAAACCGTGGATGCAGACGGTACTGAAAAATACTACGATAAAAATGATACTCTGCTTGAAGGCTCAAATCTTACCGAAAAAAAGGACGCAATAGAAAAACTGTATTGCGAATATTTGTATTGAGATATTATTTTTGCGCATACTGTAAAAATATAAAATTTAGGTATTGAAATTTCAAAACAAGTGTGGTATAATTTTTGCGTTGTCCGATTTCCGGGTGTGGCGCAGTTTGGTAGCGCGCTTGAATGGGGTTCAAGAGGCCGCTGGTTCGACTCCAGTCACTCGGACCAAAAATCCCTCGAGCATATGCGAGAGGGATTTTTACTGTTTCACTATTCACTTTTCACTCTTAACTTACATAGTATTGTATTTCTTTTTTATTCAGCCGGAGTATATAAATGGAAAAAGAATTATATATTAAAATTAATAAACCTTCGCTTAAATACGCCTATTATTTGTACTTTGATGTTCAGCCGTATTTTGCAGACAGGTTATTTATTGAACACAAAATACGAGTATGGTTTGACCGTGAATGTTCAAAGAAGGATTCTCCTTATACCGCTGTATTTTGTCATATAAAAAAACGTGATGTTCCTGTATTTTTAGCTGCACTTAAGGATTTGAAAAATCGAATGATACTTTGCGGATATCCAAATTATGAATCTGAAATCGGTGAGCTGATTACCGAATTAGGATCAAACTTACAATAAACACTAAAAAAATAATTATGATAGTAGTTGATTTCTCTGTTTCTTGTTTGTTTATTTAAAGTAATGATTTACGTATCCAGTTCAAAATAATACAATATATCGTTGTCGATATCATACATTGCAAGTGAAAAATTATAGGAATATCTGCTTAGAAGCTGAGAATCATCATCTGGGTTTATTGCTTCGCTGTGCCTGTCAAAGAATTTATATACACCATGCTTTATAATTGGAAAATTTGTCTGTTTAGCAAAGTTAAAACAGTATTCTACTCCGTCTTTTTCGCCACCGTACATGACAAGTTCCAGATTTTCGGAAAGAGGCAATGGTTTCCAATCGCTGACCATATTTTGCGCTTTTTGTGAATCAGATGAACAATCTAAAATCAAATGGTATGTACCGTCACCGTGAAATCCACCGTGAGTGTCTTTTTCACTTATTGTGCTGTATCCTGTTGTATCAAATCCCAAAATATCATTTTTTTCATTAAATATGCCGCAAGAAGATAAAAAAAGGCAAAAAAACGAAACAGATAATAACAAAATCTTATTCTTCATAATTACCTCCTATCAGAAAATCAAAGAATAATACAGAGAATCTCTCCCTGAACTCTATTATAATTCATTATTATCAAAATTTTAGCCCCTCGGTAATCATCCGAGGGGCGTTTCTGGCGGAGATGGAGAGATTTGAACTCTCGCGTCGGCGTTACCGACCTACCGGTGTTCGAAGCCGGACCCTTCAGCCACTTGGGTACATCTCCAATTACCAAAGTATTTTACAATAATATATTTTCATTGTCAAGTTATTTGTTTGAAATGGTGTAATTTCGACTAAAAGGATTGACTTTATAAAGAATTTAATGTATCATAATTGTATCTCTATTTTTAAATGAAAGGAAATGATAGAAATGAGATTAACAAAAAAAATCCTCGCAGCGTTGCTTTCAATTCTTATGATAGCTTCTGTTTGCACAGTGGCTGCAAGCGCATCTGCTGAGAACACAAAAACTACCGATTACTCTCTCAAATTTGACGATGACGGTAAATTCAGACTTCTTCAAATTTCGGATATTGAGGGAAACGGCAAGATCAAAGCTTCCACATTAAGCCTTATATCACGCTCTGTTGAGAAATATAAGCCAAATCTTATTTTGCTTACAGGCGACAACACCTCTTCTACAACAGGCTCAAACGGATTTAAAGAGACTATGACAAGCCTTGTAGCTGCTTTTAAGGGTGTTCCTTTTGCAGCAACTTTCGGCATACTTGATACTTCTTCTACAAGAAGCATTACAAGACAGTCTCAGTATAACACCCTTGTATCGGACTACCATGCTATCGACTTTGATAATAACTTCTCTACAAAAGCACTTCCCGGTGCCGGTACAGGCTGCATACCGATTAAGACAAGCGACGGCAAAAGCGTAGCTTGGAACCTTGTTCTTTTTGATGCAGGCACACGCGATGACGACGGCGGTTACGGAAAAGCTGGCTATAACGCAGAAAAGCCTTACAACAACGAAGAAGGTTACAGAACAGTTGTTGAGTGGTTCAAGAACATGAACACCTCTATGCGTTCATACACGGCAGACGGCAGCTTTGCTCCCACACTTGCTTTCCAGCACACAGCACTGCACGAGTTTTATAACACAGGTCTGCTTTCTTCATGTAACCAGACCGAGCTGGGCGCTCTTATGGCAGCCGAAGGCACAGGCTACACAGGTTATTATAAAATTAACCGTGACAACAAAACAGTAGCAGGCGAATATGTTGAGCCTGCAACCTGCTCCGGTACAAGCACACTTGAGCTCTACACAGCTCTTGCAAAAGACGGAAACGTAAAGGGTATATTCTACGGCAACCAACACAAAAACACTTTTATGGGTGAAACCTCATACGTAGATGAACTGAACAAT
>JAEEHZ010000235.1 GCA_016281115.1 Clostridiaceae bacterium
AAAGAGAGATGCAGAGAATCTATCGAAAGACGCGCCATATTGTTGGCAACGTCGCGGCATCTTGCAATAGCAACCGAAGGAGAGCTGAAGAAACGCTCGTCCAAAAGCTCTACCTCTTTGTTGTTTGTGTCTTTTATAATTCTTTCGGAAAGCTTTACTATCTTATTATTGAACGGAAGCAGAATAAGCATTGCAATTAACTTGTAAACCGTATTAACAACAGCTATTCCGAAAGGTGAAGCGGCGTCATTGATAAAGGTGAATTTAAAAATAAGATTTGCTACATACCAGCAGGGCAAAAGTATAAGCATACCCAGCATGTTTAACAGAACGTGTATAGCGGCGGCTCGCTTTGCATTTTTGGTTGCGCCGATAGACGAGATCACGGCACTTATACATGTGCCTATATTTTGTCCCATAATTATCGGTATTGCGGCTATATATGTTATTTGCCCGGTTGTGGACAGTGCCTGCAATATACCTATTGATGCTCCCGATGATTGTATTATCGCAGTGAAAACAATTCCGACAACAACACCTAAGATCGGGTTTGTGAAAGCGGTGAGAATGTTAGTAAAGTTTTCGTTGTCTCTCAGCCCGTCTACTGAGCCGCTCATAAGCTCCATACCGAACATAAGCACCGCAAATCCGAGCAAAATGGAGCCTATATCCTTTTTCTTCTGGCTTTTTAAGAACGTGTACATTATAATTCCGATAAAGGCAAGTATCGGTGTAAATGTTGAAGGCTTAAATATGGATAGAATTCCCTCTCCCTGAATACCTGTGAGAGATAACAGCCAAGAGGTGGAAGTGCTACCCAAATTGGCTCCGACAATTATGTTTATGCACTGCGAAAGAGTCATTATCCCCGAGTTTACGAAGCCGACGACCATAACAGTGGTCGCAGATGATGACTGAACTATTACAGTTACTACAAGACCCAGTAAAAATGCTTTTATGGGGTTTGATGTCATATTGGCAAGAATCGCCTTTAATTTATTGCCGGCACGTTTCTCAAGTCCGTTGCTCATTACCGACATACCGAACAGAAACATGGCAAGTCCGCCTATAAGTGAAAGCACATCCATAAAATTCTACCTCCATTCTCCGATATTTTAACGCAAAAAGAACAAATAATCAACAGTAAATTGCAAAATTAACGCTATTATATGATTTCACTAAAAAATATTGAAATGTGGTAAAAAATATGTTAAAATACTAAACGAAAATTGAAATGAGCTGGAGGGTCATTATGAATTTGATTAAAAAAACTGTTTCAGTTTTTGCGGCAGCGGCACTAATTGCGGGTATGATGCCTTTTTCAGGCTTTACAAAAGCAAGCGCAAAATCAGCGGATGTTAAAAGCTACGGCAGAAATTATGTTGATACAAGTTTTTTAAGAACAAGTGACATTATTGAGTTAGTTTTGCCGGATGATATTCCCGAAAGCTACGACTCCAGAACCACCGGTTGTATAACACCCGTGAAATTTCAGGGGGATTACGGTTCATGCTGGGCGCACGCTTCTTTGAGCGCATGTGAGTCGAGCCTTATAAAAAACAACGGTTACGATAAATCAATTAATCTGTCTGAAGCTCACCTTTGTTATTCAGCATATGGCGAAGCGTACGATGCGCTTGGGCTTACCGCAGGCGACAGTACAATAATTGCCCCTGAGTACCGTGAATACGGCGCGATAGACTTTGGCGGAGATATATATTCGTCTACGCTTACGCTGGCGCGCTGGGAGGGCGTTGTTGACGAAATCAAGAATCCCGAATTCGCATACTCAAACGCAAGTGTAAATTACAGCTTTGCTTCTCAGCCCGAAAAGGCATATTCGCTTAACTGCGCCGTGCTTACAAATGCTTATTGGGTACGAACAGAAGATGCCAATGCCGTAAAAGAAATGATAATGAAATACGGCTCGGGCGATTTTGGGTATTATCATGATGACTACGATTATTATTACAATGAAGACACGGCGGCTTACTGCCTTATTCAAAGCTGTGATTCTTCAAGCGCAGAGTTTTTGACGGGTAATCACGAGGTAAGCGTTGTCGGATGGGATGACAATTATCCGAGAACAAACTTTAAAAAGGTATCACGACCGCAATCAAACGGTGCATGGCTTTGCAAAAACAGCTGGGATAAAGACTGGGGCGACGACGGGTATTTTTGGATATCTTATGAGGATTCCGTGATCAAAGAGGAATATGTGGGATTCTATTCATTGTCGGATACTTCTCTGTACGACAATAATTATCAATACGACGGCACGCTGAATGTCACATCGGAATACGAAACTAACGGCAGTACGGGCAGAATGGCGAATATTTTCTCATGTAATGATAACGAAATATTAAAGGCTGTTTCATTTTACGCATATAATGAGAACGTAGATTATTCGATAGATGTTTACAAAGGAGTTTCGTCTTCAAACCCCATAAGCGGGCAAAAGATAACAACTGCTCCCATAAAAGGTCATTTAGACTATTGCGGATATTACACGATCGCACTTCCGAGTGAAGTACAGCTAAAACAGGGTGAGAGTTTTTCAGTTGTTGTGACTCTGAACTGTGATCCGTCAGAAGAGATAGTTTTACCTTGTGACAAGACCTTATTTGAAGAAGGCTATGCAACTCATACCAATGTCGCTTACGAAGGAGAAAGCTTTTACAGCAAAAACGGCATTGTTTGGGAAGATGTTTCAAAAAAAGAGAAAATAAACTTCCGTATTAAGGCGTTCACAAAAAATATTCTCGAAGTTACCGATATCGACCCGTACCCCGACTCTGACGATATATCAAGTGAGGACGACCCTTATTTTATAAAAGAATCTTTGATGGATGAAGAGACCTTCAGAATTGACGACGCCGAATACTTTTTCTGCGATGAAGACCAACCTGTTAAAACCATCGGTCAAATAACTTATATCTATAATGATTACAATGATCCGACCCAATCACGTGTTATCATACAGGATATAAACAGAGGAACATATGTGGGGATAACGCTTTGTATTTCTAAACAGGATCTCACAAGGTTGTTTGTAGGACAAATAATATCTGCAGAGGGCGTTATAAAGAGTTCGGGCAATTCAATTTTTATGACCCCAATAAAAAATATTACCGTAATTGACGACAATACAGATCTTATGCCTTATGAAACTGTGTCATTAAAGGAATTTACGGATAATGTAAAATTATATTATAATAAGGCAATAAAAATTGAAAATGTTAAGCTTGGTTTAGATGAAAACAAAAACGTTGTTATTGACGAAAACGGAATAAGCTGTATGCTCGTAGGAGACATAAGATTTCCGATAATCAACTTGAACAGTGACTTGATTTCGATAGGCGACTTGATTTCGGTTGTGTGTACACCGTATACTTACAACGAAAACGATGTGCTCCATGTGGAAGCGTCTGATTGCTATGAGCTTTATAAAAACGGCGCAAACACCGATGATGAAAAAATAACCGATACAGATTTCGATAAAGTCTTAAAGGGCGATGTAAACTGTGACGGCGATATTAATATGCTCGACGTAACAACGCTTCAGAAAATTATAGCACAGCTTTCAAAACACGAAGATTTTGGCGAGTTATCGTATAAAAATTCCGACTGTGACGGCGACAGTGA
>JAEEHZ010000236.1 GCA_016281115.1 Clostridiaceae bacterium
AAGAGCAGGCGATTGCCGCTGAGATGGAAAGATATTATCGCAAGACGAAAGAAATCCTTGCCATTAATCACGAATTGCTTGACGCGATCGCGCTTGAGCTTTCACGAAAGGGCGTGCTGACAGCGGCTGATATAGCTGAGATCAAGAAGGATTGCAGAATTGTGCCAGTGAGCATTTAATATATTCGATGCACCCAAAACGTACCATCATTTCGCGCAATATAAAATCAACCCTTGAATTTCACTGTAATTATTGGTAGAATAATCAAGGGGTGACGTCTATGTACACAAAGCAACACAAAAAAATGCTCATAATCAATATTCTTGATATTCTGAAAAAATACACCGACGAAAACCACAAATTGAGCCAAAAAGAGATCGTGCAGATACTCAATGATGAATACTGTATGAAAACCGACAGAAAAGCGGTAAAACGCAATCTTATGGACCTCGTTGAATTCGGCTATGACATAGAGTACAGCGAAGCTTTGAGAATATACATAACCAAAGAGGGTAAAAAAGAGAAAAGCTATATCCTTTCGGATTTTTACCTCAACCATGAGTTTACCGACAGCGAGCTGAGGCTTCTTGTTGACAGTATATTGTTTTCAAATCACATACCGTCCGCGCAGAGCAAAAAGCTTATTGAAAAACTGAAAGGTCTCTCAAATATATATTTCAACTCACGCATAAAGCACATATCTAAAATACCGTCCGATAAAACAGATAATAAACAGATATTTTATAATATTGAACTGCTTGACGAGGCTATTGAAAAGGGTTTAAAGGTAAAGTTTAAATATATGGAATACCTAACCGACATAAAGCTTCATAAGCGCAAACGCTCTGATGGCAGCGAAAGAGAATACATAATAAGTCCTTACCAAATGGCGGCAAGGCAGGGTAAATATTATCTTATCTGTAACTATGACAAATATGATGACATAGGTAATTTCCGCATTGACCGAATATGCGACCTTGAAATACTTGATGAGCGCGTAAAGCCTTTTGAAAAGCTTAAAGGATCGGGCGGCAGACAGCTCGACCTTGAAAGCTATATGAAAAAGCATGTCTATATGTTTACAAGCGATGATGTTTACGCCGAGTTCAGAATAGAAAAATTTTTGCTTAGCGACATTATAGATATGTTCGGAAAGGATGTGAGGTTTTCGGATGAAGATGAGACTCATGTGACCGTTTGCGCCAATGTCAACGAAATGGCAATGGAGCAATTCGCGAAGAGCTTCGCGCCGTTTGTAACGGTACTAAAGCCTGAGTCACTGGCTAAACAGGTAAAGACCGATTTGGAAAAGGCGTTAAAAAACTATATATAATTAATAATAAAGAGGAGATGTTTTTATGAAAAGTATATTTATGTTCGATAAGCCTGACACTGAGTTGGTGAAGAATTATGTTACTAAATTTGACACTGATAACGATCGTTCTGACTATTACAAGGATGAGACAATTAAAAATCTGTTTGCGGCAATGCCAAATAACACCGTTCTTGAAGAGGTGCTGGCTAAGGTGACGCTGCTGAACTCTTTCTACAGCACGCAAATCAAAAACAAAGATTTGATTAATGTAGCTAAGGATATTATTGATTTGAAGATTGACAGCAAAATTCAAGGTGAAACAGTTGATGTAGACGTTGTAAATCAAATTGCCTATACGCACAAAGATTATCCTAACAGTCTATATTCTTTCGCTTCAAAGTACTGCAGTTTTCATAATCCCGAAAAATTCCCGATTGCTGACAGTTATTCCAAGGGAATGCTGTACTATATGAATAACTGCGATAATGACAATTTACATTTCTTTCCCCATAAATTCAGCCAGAAAGACCTTAATAACTATCTAAACTACATTAAGGTGTATAACGAATTTATCAAGCATTTTAAATTAGGAAAAATGACTTACAAGGAAATTGATAAGTATTTGTGGAAATATGCAAAAGATAGAATGGGAGAAAGAATTAAAATAACAGACACAGTTGTTGAATTAAATAAGGTTATTAAAAATGTTTCTTAAAGCCGGGAAGGTCCCGCGTGGATCGCACAAGCAAGAAAAGAAACCGGCAAATAAGAAACCAAGAATAAGCAAAAATAGTAAATACGTAAACTACACATTGTATAATAATTGAAGATATGATGGAATAAATCAGACTTTTACCGCATACGAAAGGAGTAAAATGTAATGAACAATCCAAACGATTTCGTAATAGAAAACGGTGTTTTAAAAAAATATACCGGTTCTGGCGGAGATGTTGTTATACCCGATGAGGTGACAGCGATCGGCAATAACGCATTTGGCAGCTGCACCGATTTAAAATCTGTTATGATACCTGCGAGTGTAACCGAAATCGGAGACTATGCGTTCTCCTTTTGTAATAGCTTAACAGCGATTACCATAGCCGGAAGCGTGTCATACATAGGTGAAGCTGCGTTTTTAGCTTGCGAAAGCCTTACGTCCGTCACCATTCAAAAGAGAGTGATTTTTATTGATGATCACGCATTCGACGGTTGCACAGGTTTAACATCAATTACAATTCCCGATAGTGTAGAAGTGATCGGTGAATGTGCATTCCTGCTTTGCAAAAATTTAACATCGATCACAATACCTGAAAGCGTCACAAGCATTGATGACTCTGCATTCGATGAATGTAAAAATCTCACAATTAATGCTCCTGTGGGAAGTTGTGCCGAACAGTACGCGAAAGAGAACGACATTCCGTTTGTCGCGGTATAAGAAATTATGCAGATTATAGAATTGTCACGGAACGATAAGATTGATCGCCGGGCGATACAGTACATGGGGCATATCACGGTGACGGCACCGGAGGGGCTTGCGGAGAAAGTTGAACAACGTCTGACAGATGCGATTGAAAAATACAAATAAGAGAGATAACATAAAATAAAAAAATTTAAATCAACAAAACGTAATTTACGAACACAAATATGATTAAGAATAAAACAAAATTAAAACCTTATATTATCCACATTTTGCCAATAGCAGCGATCCGCTCAGATATCTTTGACCTGCCTATGAAGCAAAATGCGGTGATTTCCTGTGCGGACAGTTCAAACCGTTTTTTAGACAGCGGAGAAGTATTATACAAACTTATACTTCCTTTTCCCGATGTTGATAACAAAAGAATTGCCGGTGCTTTTGACAGTTCGCACGCCAAAACGATCCGGCAATTCTTATACAGCTTACCCGAAACCGTTACCGATTTGTATATCTGTTGCTCCGAAGGTGTTTCGAGAAGTACGGCTTTAGCGGCGGCATTTCTGAAGGCGTCAAAACGAACTGACCGCAAAGTGTGGAATAATCCTTTTTATACGCCGAATTCTCTCGTTTATAAAAGAATGTGCAATGAGCTTGGCGTATTTATGCCGAAGATTGTAGTATCGCTAAAAAAATCAGTCAACAGAATCAAGTACAAAATAGCAAAAAGAAAAGGTAACAGCGGCAAACACGAAAGATGGGAGATTATCTTTTAGAAAATATTACGGCATATACAGAAAAAACAGGATCGTGTTTTCACGGTCCTTTTTTTTTTTGCACAAAAAATATGTTCCGTTTTCGGTACATCGCTTACGATATCATATAAATGCGTTCTGAGAGAACAGCTGCAAATATACAAACTCTTAATAAATTATTTGTAAAGTACAGGAGGAATCATTATGAAAAAAGGACTTGTTTTATTAGCGCTGGTTGTTGTGTTGTCAGCAGTTCCATTATTTACATACACATCAATTAACGACAATTTCGCACAAAAAACACAAGAAGCGCAAGAAACCTCTGAAGTCACTACATCGGTTATATTGACAGAACAAAACAATGACGAACAAAGCAATTCTTATCACGCATACGAAGAAACACAAACTCCATCGAAAACCACGCATACCGAATACATCAAAACATATTATGTTTATGCACTTGAGGGAGCCGTTGTTACTTGGTTTGATCCTCAAACAGGAGAATTCAGGTATAAAGACAAGTGTGAAGCCTGTGGACAGATTGTAAGCGGTGAACATTCGGGAGGACTGCGTATTGCCGAAGGCGGTTCATATAACGCCGGATTTTCGTGTAGCAATTCAAATTGCAGTATGTGGGGTCAGCCCCAGCGAGCGATTATCGGTTGCAGCGCAGACGGTGTGTGGACGGATGAGGAGGATTAATAAATATTTTCTCATAAAAAATGAAATTCAGAAGCAAATAAATGATATAGTAAACGGAGGAAATATAATGTCAGCGATTATTTGTTTAGGATTATCAATAGGAAGCCTATATTTATGTATAAATCAAATCGAATTTATATTCAGTCCCGAGTTTTTGGAACAATAGGTATGTTTTTGCTTATATTCTCAATAGCATTATTTGCATTCAAATTAACGGGAATGAATATGGGTGTAAAAGATGTTCTGATGCTGTTTTTGCAAGGTGTGGCTGAGGAAGGCAGAGAAAGGAATGAGATGAGAATTGAAGAAAAGAAACGGTCAGACGCAAAGCTTCACGCGTTACGTAACCGTTTACAAAAAAGGATTTGAACAATTATATTTCTGGTAAAAAATAAATATATGACGAGGTGCAATTAAATGGATATATTAAGATTCATAAATTCAAAAGATATAAGAAAGCATCTCCGCGATATCAACTACCGCTTTAATTCGTTTGAGGCCGCTTGGCTTATATGGCAATGCAGAGACGCTACGATAAAAGAAAAGCATGCCGTATGGGATGAGCTTATAAGGACTATGCCGGATTGCGGTATCGAAGAACGTCTGCATACCGTGCCGCAGGACAGCCTACACAGCTTCCTTAAAAAATATATAGCGCTTGAGGATAAGTATATAAATGAGTTTTGTAATGAAAAGAACGCAAATACTTCCGATGGTTGCGCGCCTTTTGTATATAGATCTACAAAGACGGCTCAAGCGATGGCCGGAGCACGGTATTCTCTTCATTTGACGTAATACAAAAAACAATTAATACGCCGGAAGAAGACGTTATTTTTATCGAGTGTACAAAAATGCTGATCGATCAGCCGAACAGCCGGCAGATTGCGTATCTGACACCAACATTTGAAATCCTTAGCCTTGATCCCGGACATATAGAAAACGAACACGACTATGAAATATACCGGGAGGTCTTTAACGGTCTGTGGTTTGGTTTGCCGACACCATTTCACAAGGGCGACATAGTCTGGAATCCAAAAGCTTCGGAGGGTTATTGCACCGGGCCATTTGTAACAACAGGTGTTTGTCTCGATGGGATCGAAAATGCCAAAGTAAAAGACGATCTCAGAAAAAACGGAGATACCTTGGATATGTGCGCCGGAGGATATTTTCTAAACGAGGACGGCAGTATCTATCAGGAATGTATGTCAAACTACATGGACCTTGAGTTCTATGAAAAAGAGCTGACAGGAGCGCAAAGAACATTAATTGCTCTTAGTAACTTCTTAAAAGGCGAGATTGATCCGGCACTTTTTGCGCGGGCACATCATCAAATCATAACGGCGGGTTATGCGGATGATAGCATACCTCAAGACTATCTAAAATCCGGGTTTATTCTTGCCGGACTTGAAAAAGATGATACAGAGTTATAGTTTAATCATGGTATTATCATACCGCAGGATGAAATGCATGATGAGATCGGGAGGTAAAAATATGTTGTTTTACAAAGTCACCGCAATGCTTGGCGACGAAAAATGGGCAGAGGAAAACAATGACCGAAGAGTGAAAGAAGAACGCATAAGAATAATCGCGGGAAAAAGTGACGAATACAATGAGCGGGACAGAAAAGGAATTTACAGCTTTGTTTCCGATCTCGGTCGTAATGACATCACCTGCGGGATCATTTCTCCTTCATCGATTGACGCGATCAAGTTGGCGCGTTCTTATTTCAAGCATCTCGGCATTATCGCAAAGGACTCGGATGTAAGTGAAATAACCTTCTCTTCAATGAAAAAT
>JAEEHZ010000237.1 GCA_016281115.1 Clostridiaceae bacterium
CGCAAGGGAAAGCTAAAGGGAAATAAAGAACTTAAAGCCCGACCGTTTAACGAATTTATTGATGACAACATAATGTACATCACCCCCAAAAAATGTGACGAAGATTATATTTCGCCTGACATTGATATAGTTAATGTTAAAAATTCTCTTGAAGATGATCACGGAAATGAAGAAGATAACGGCAGCGAATCTCCGATTACGGAGTCAGAGGACACAAATATCGCAGAAAACAATGATATAGACAATTCACACTTGGAAGGAGAGGTTTAATATGGGATTCGGTGAAAAAATATTGAACTATAAAAAAGAAATTCTTGCCGATCTGGCGGAGCTTATCAGCATAGAATCCGTATCGTCCGAGGGAAGCGAGCTTCCTGCAAAGGCGCTTAACGTTATGCTCGAAAAAGCCGAGAAAATGGGCTTTACAACAAAGAACATTGATGATGTAGCAGGACATATAGAATACGGTGAGGGAGAGGCTCTTTGCGGAGTTTTGGCTCACCTTGATGTTGTTCCCGTCGGCGGCGACTGGAAATATCCCCCTTTTCAGCTGACCGAAAAAGACGGCGTGCTTTACGGCAGGGGAGTGGCAGACGACAAAGGCGCCGCTGTGGTAGCCTTGTATTGCCTTAAGGCACTTAAAGACGAAGGAATAATAGGTGACAGAAAACTGAGAGTTATTCTCGGAACATCGGAAGAAATAGGGCAGGAGGATATGAAGGTTTATTTTGAACATGAGCGCCTGCCTGATATGAGCTTTACCCCAGACTCCGATTACGGTATATGCGCAACCGAAAAAGGCATATTACAGCTTAAAATATCCGACCCCACACACAACGGCACGGTAATAACCGAGCTTAAGGGCGGTACTGCCGTTAACAGCGTCCCCGATAAAGCGGTTGCGATACTTGAATGTACCGAAAATGACGATCATCAAATGCAGCGTCTTGCGGACGCCAAGCCTAATTGCTTTGACTTTGACTATACAATAGACGGCATAAAGGTCACTTCCAAAGGAAAAGCGGCCCACGCCGCCGAGCCGGACAAGGGACTTAACGCCGCCACAAATCTTGTTTCTTTGCTTTGTTCCTGCTTTTCAAGCAGAATACTGGGCAACCTTTGCGAATTTGTCGATAACTATATAGGCTCAGATCTCAGAGGAAAATATCTCGGTATAGCAAACAGGGACAAATCGGGAGTTTTGACACTCAATGTCGGAAAGCTTGAAATAAATACAAACGAGGCCTATGTTACACTCGATATAAGATATCCCGTTACATCAGACCCCGTAAGAATCATAAACAAAATACAAACGTGCGCCAACAGAGAAGGTCTGTCGGTAGAAGTGCTTGACCATATGCTTCCGCTAAATGTGCCTGAGGGTGCGCCCGTTGTGCAATTGCTCAAAAAGGCGTATAAAGCGGCAACAGGCACACCCGCAACGCTTTATTCCACAGGCGGCGGAACATATGCGCGTGCCCTTGGCGGAAACGGAGTTGCATTTGGACCCGTTTTTCCCGAAGATGACTGCCGTTTGCACAACAGCAACGAATGTATGAACATTGACAAGCTTATGCTGCACGCTCAAATATGTCTTGAAGCTATGGCGAGAATGCTTGACAGCAATTTTGACAACAGGTAATTATTCCCGGAGGTATTTATGGAGGCGGCGAAAAAAGTAATTTCCGAGGCAAAGGCTGTGTTTAACGGCAACGGCGCTTTGTTTGCCACGGCATATGTAATGAAACTGTCATGCACTATGATTTCGGCTTTGCTTGTTTATTGCGTTTTAATCTGCACACAGGGCGTGTTTGACAGCAACCCCGATATCATTCCCGCTGCTGCTTTTTGTGTTCTTGTTTTGGTAAGTATTATTGCGTCTTTTCCTCTTAGGCTTGGGTACAAAAGAATGACAGTTATGCTCTCTAAAGGTTATAGGGCTGACATAAATGATCTGTTCTACTACTATTCCCGTCCTGACCTTATAAAAGGCTCGGTCAAGGTGTATTCAGGTTTGGTTTTGAGGGTACTTATAGGTGCCGTCCTCGTTTTTTGTGTGGAAAGGGCTGTTTATTTTGCGGCAGTTACGCTGTCTTTCAGTATTCAAAACCCGGAAGTCGGCAATATAACAAATATAATATATTCAATTTTGACCGCTTGCGTTATAATCATATTTATTTTATACATGTTCAGGTATGTATACGTTACATATCTTGCGGTGGAGAACAACTGTAATTCCCTTAACAAGTGTGTTAAGGCTTCCGTTATGCTCGCAAGGTCTGAACGGGGTATGTTTTTCGGCTGTTTGGTACATATGGTACATTTGATTGCTTTGTCGCTGCTTGTTTTCCCTTTGCTGTATACAATGCCGGTGTTTTCGCTTGTATCTGCAGTTTCGGCAAAGCAAAGCATAGCGTCTGCAAATCCTGAAGATAGGGGAGCGGAGTCATGCTGATATCTTTATGCGTAGTTGCTTATAATGAGCAGGAATTTTTGCCCGATTTACTTAAAGATATTATAAATCAGGATTATCCCAGGGAAAAAACGGAAATAATATTTATAGACAACGGCTCAACCGATAATACAAAAGCCATTATGCAAAAGTTCTTGTCGGAAAATACTTTTTTTAACTCGATGCTTATTTCAATTAATCGCTCAAATTTAGCGGTCGGGTGCAATACGGCTATAAAAAATATGACAGGCGACGTATATGTAAGAGTAGACGCTCACGCAGGCATCGCGCCCGATTTTTTGAGCAAAACTGCAGAGTGCATTTTAGGCGGAGAAAACGTTTGCGGAGGATACCGCCCTTGCGTTACGCACGATGATACGCCTATGCAAAAAACGCTGCTTTTGGCTGAAAGCAGTATGTTCGGCAGCTCGTTTGCCGCTTACAGGCGAGAACACAAAGAAAAAACATATATGCCGTCGCTTTTTCATATGGCGGTAAAAAAAGAGGTTTTTGATAAGTGCGGTTCATATGATGAACGTCTCGGACGCACCGAAGATAATGAATTTGCTTACAGGCTCCGTTCTCACGGCTATAAGCTTTGTTATTATCCCGGAATTCGCTCTAAGCAAAAGGTGAGAAGTTCAATTAAAAAAATCGTAACTCAGAAATATAAAAACGGTTATTGGATAGGTCTTACATTAGGTGTTTGCCCCAAATGCTTTTCAATATTTCATTTTGCGCCGCTTGCATTTGTGCTTGCAATTATATTTTCCGTATTATTTGCTCTGTTTTTGAACCCCATACCGCTTTTACTGCTCGCGGCTGCGTATTTGGCATTCGATTTGGCAATTACCGTTTCGGCTTTTGTTTCTTCAAAAAATATCTATCCTGTGTATTTTTTGTTGCCGTTTATATTTTTTATGCTCCACTTGGCGTACGGTGCGGGAACACTGATTGGTATTATATATATGCCTGTTTGGAAAATCAGAAACAAATCAAATAATTAAAAAAACTGTTGTTAAATATATAAATTTGTGATAATATGTTACACGGTGATTTGATGAAAAAATCAAAAAAATATGTTTTTTCACCCGAGGAACTGCGTGAGCTTCAGTTAAAAGAGCTTGATACGCTCGTTTATTTCAAAGATTTTTGCGAAAAGCATAATTTGATGTTTTGCTTTTGCGGAGGTTGCTGTATCGGCTCATTGAGAAACAAGGGCTTTGTTCCCTGGGATGACGATATAGATGTCTTTATGCTTCGTGCTGATTATGAAGCCTTTTTAAAACTGTGGAAGCAGGAAGAAAACGAAAACAGATACAAGCTTCTGCAAACCGACGGTAAAATGTTCACGGGCAATATTTTTGCGACCCTTGTAGACACCAGCGCAACCTGTATAAAAGATTATCAGGCAGAATTAGACGTGCCGCACGGGCTTGTTATGGATATATTTCCCCTTGACGGCTGCCCTGCGGGATATAAACGCAAATTTCAGAAAATGTGGGCGATGATCTATTCGCTTTACAGGGCGCAGACCGTTCCCGTTAATCACGGAAAGGTCTTGGCTTTCGGCAGCAAATTTCTTTTGGCAATCGTTCCCTCAAAAAAAATGCGTTATAAGCTGTGGAGATTTGCCGAGAAAAAAATGAGCAAATATCCTCTTGACAAGTGCGACTATATAACCGAGCTTTGCGCAGGACCGGGATATATGAAAAACGAATATCCCAAAGAAGATTTTACGGGTGTTGTTTTTAAGGATTTTGAAGGTTATAAAATGCCTTTGCCTATCGGCTACGATGATTACCTTACAATAGCTTTCGGCGATTATATGAAAATGCCTCCGAAGGAAAAGCAAGTACCGCATCACGACGTAATATTTTGTGACTTAAACAAGTGTTGTGATGAATATGATAGAAAATACAAAAAATAATTGTTCTCAAAGGAGAGTACCAAAATGATATTCGGCGCAGTGCTTGCGGGCGGATTCGGCACAAGGATGCACATTTCATCTATGCCTAAGCAGTTTTTGCCTCTTGATGACAAGCCCATAATTATTCATACAATAGAAAAAATGCTCACCTGCAGTAAATTTGACGCTGTTTTTGTTGGGATAAATCCCACATGGGCTTCTTATATGAACGATCTGCTTGATAACTATGAGCTTTCCGAGGAACACATAAAGGTGGTTATCGGCGGTGAAAACCGCAACGACACCATTTTTAATATAATAGCAGGAATAGAAGAAGAGTACGGCGAAAACGACGAGAATATAATCGTTACTCACGATGCCGTAAGACCTTTTGTAACGCTCAGAATAATTGAGGATAACATTGAGGCAGCGCTCAAATACGGTGCCTGCGATACGGTTGTTCCTGCCACGGATACCATTGTTGTGTCGCATAAAAACGATATAATTTCCGATATACCGAACCGTGTATATATGTATCAGGGGCAAACTCCGCAAAGCTTTAATATAAAAAAGCTTAAAGAACTTTATGCCCGCTTAAGTGACAGCCAAAAGCTTGTTCTTACAGATGCCTGCAATATATTTGTGATGAACAATGAAGAAGTTAAGCTTGTTCAGGGCGAAGTTTCAAATATAAAAATTACTACGGTGAACGATTACAATATAGCTCAATATCTTGCCACCGGAGGAGCCGAAAGTGATTAATTATGTATACAGACTGGTTTCCCCCCAGTTTATATCTATTGATTATTCAAATATAAATGTTTCTAATAATGCGATAGTGCGGCCCTTGTATATGTCTATATGCCATGCGGATCAAAGATATTTTTTGGGTGCTCGCAACAGCGACATATTATCCGAAAAGTTACCGATGGCACTTATTCACGAGTGCTGCGGAGAGGTAGTTGTTGACAGATCCGGTACGTTTAAAAGAGGACAAAAAGTTGTACTTATACCCAATATTCCCGCAAAGCCCTCAGATTACATACTTGAAAATTATGATGAAAGCTCGCACTTTGCCTCAAGCAGCTGCGATGGCTTTATGCGTGAATTTGTGGATATACCTGCCGACAGGCTTTTGCCTTATGATAAAATACCGCCGCAAAATGCCGTGCTCAGCGAATATTTGAGCGTTGCGGTACATTCTGTTACACGGCTTTCAAAATATGCGCACGAATGCAGAGATAACATAGCGGTGTGGGGCGACGGCAGTTTGGCTTATGTTGTTTGCTGTGCTTTAAGGGAACTTATGCCTAAGGCAAAGATTACCGTAATCGGTAAAAACCTGAGAAAACTGAGCAGGTTTTCATTTGCCCATAAAACTTATTTGAACAATTCACTTCCTAAAAATTTTCATTTTGACCACGCGTTTGAGTGCGTCGGCGGAGAATTTTCGGGAGAGGCGATAGAGGACATTATAAAGCACATAAAGCCCCAGGGAACAGTTATGCTTATGGGCGTCAGTGAAAACAAAATTCCCGTTAACACAAGACAGTTGCTTGAAAAAGGTCTTATGCTCATCGGCTCCAGCCGCTCGGGAAAAGAGGATTTTGCAACGGCGCTTAATCTGATGCAGTCAGTAAGAGTAAGACGCAGACTCGGCAGCATAGTTTATGAGGATGCCCCGGTAAGATGCCTCGACGATATATACCGCGTATTCTCTACCGATTTAAACACGCCCTTTAAAACAATATTTGAATGGAAGCTCTGACAAATTTTGTCAGGGCTTTTTTTGCTAGAACATAAAATCCGACTGAATATATCGCAGTAAACGGTTTTAATTTTTATAGCATAAAAATTAAAAAAATATTGATTTTATCAAAAAAGTGTGCTATATTAGTACCGATGCAAATCGTCTTTGCACATAAAATTTATTTTAGGAGGACTTCCAAAATGAAAAAGAAAATCTTAGCAGTAGTTCTTGCCGCTATGATGGCAGTTTCTACCTGCGCAGTTTCTGCAGCTGCTGAAGAGAACACAGCAGAAAAAGATTCTGATTCTATAGTTGTATTGTTTACTAACGACGTACACTGCAACATCGACCACGTTGAAAAGTATGCAGAGCCTGTAGAAGACACTGAAACAGAAACAGAAACAGAGACAGACACAAGCACAAGCACAGATTCTTCTGACACTGAATCCGATACCGATAAGATCGTATACGGCGATGTTACCGGCGATGGACTCGTTAAGATGGAAGACGTTGTTGAAGTTCAAAAGCACATTGCAAAGCTTATCACACTTGAGGGCAAAGCTCTTACAGCAGCAAACGTTGTTCTTGACGAAGAGGTAAATATGCTCGACGTTACAACAATGCAGAAGTTCATTGCTGAGCTTATCAAAGAGCTCCCCGTTGAAGTGTACACAGTAGGTGAGCTAGTAGATTCCGAGCCTGACAGCGAAGATACGAATACTGAGGCAGATACAGCTTCAGAGGCAGATACATCTTCTGAGACAGCTTCAGAGGCAGACACAGCAACTGAGGAAGAAAAAGTATTGGAATCTGCACAGTTCGGCTATGCAGGCGTTGCAGCTTATAAAAAGGCTATGCAGAAAGAATACGACAACGTTGTGCTCGTTGATATCGGTGACCACGTTCAGGGCGGCGCAGTTGGCGCATTGTCTAAGGGCGAAAACATAATCAAGATCATGAACGCTGTTCCTTATGACCTTGCCACACTCGGTAACCACGAATTTGACTATGCTATTCCGCGTTTGCGCGAGCTTACGGATATGGCTACCTACAAATATGTATCATCTAACTTTGTAGCATTAGAAAAAGATTCAGACGGCAACGATGCTTCTCATTCTGTATATGATGCTTATGAAATCAAAGAATTAGGCGGCAAAAAGGTTGCTTTCGTTGGTGTTACAACACCTGAATCATTTACAAAATCTACACCTTCTTACTTCAAGAATGAAGAAGGCGAATACATTTACGGCTTCTGCCAGGGCAACGACGGCGCTGACCTTTACGCTAACGTACAGGCTTCTGTAGACGCTGCAATTGCTGAGGGCGCAGAAATCGTTGTAGGTATGGGTCACCTTGGTGACGATGAGGAGAGCAAGCCTTGGACATCTGCTGAGGTTATTGCTAACACAACCGGCATCGATGCATTCCTTGACGGTCACTCACATCACCTTTATACAACTGACGTAGAAAACAAAGACGGCGAGAAAGTTACACTTGCACAGACAGGTACAGCTCTTGCAAACCTCGGTAAACTTATAATCGACGGCGAAGGCACTGTTACAGCTGAAATGATTGACGCAAAAGACTTCCTTGAGGTAGATGAGGATACTCAAAAAGTTGTTGATGAAATCAACGAATCATTGGCGGAGAAACTCAATTCCGTAATTGCAAAGTCAAGATATGACCTCGTTATCAACGATCCCGAATCAAGCAACAGAATTGTAAGATCAGCTGAGACAAACCTCGGCGACCTCTGTGCAGACGCATACAGAGATCTTACAGGCGCTGATATCGCTTTCGTAAACGGCGGCGGCGTTCGTAAAGACATCAAAGCAGGCGACATCACATTCCAGAACGTTATCGACGTTCATCCTTTCGGAAACATGGCTTGCATGATCGAGGTTACAGGTCAGCAGATCGCTGACGCTCTTGAACTCGGCGCAATAGCTTGCCCCGGCGAGAGCGGCGGATTCCTTCAGGTTTCAGGTCTTACTTATACTATCGACACTACAATTGAATCTACAGTTAAGCTCTCTGAGGAGAAAGAGTTTATCGAAGTAGAGGGCGCAAGAAGAGTTAAGGATATTAAAGTAGGCGAAGAAGATTTAGACCTTACTAAGACTTATACACTTGCTTCTCATAACTATATGCTCAAGAACGGCGGCGACGGTTACACAATGTTCAAGGGCAGCAAGATCCTTCTTGACGAGATAAAGATCGACAACGAAGTTCTTATGGATTACATCCAGAAGATAGTTGACGAAGAACATTATTTACCTGACACATATAAGAATCCTTACGGTCTCGGCAGAATCACTATCATCGATGGTAGCGAAGACGGCGACGATTATATCGCAAAGGTTAAACTCAGCGAAGATATCAACTGGGAGAAAGTTTACATCTACGGCTGGGTAGACCAGGGCGCAGAAGTTATGAAAGATGCCGGCAAAGAGTTCCCCGGAATCGAAATGACTAAAGGAGAAGACGGCGTTTACACAGCAGATTTATCAGATTTTTCCACAATTAACAGAGTTATTATTTCTGACGGTAATAACAAAAAGACAGAAGATTTAGTTTTCAGCTTTGGTAGCGTACTCGAAGTTGATAATGATGATCTTTATATCGAACACGTTTGATTGCAGTTCATTGTTCTGATAATTGAATAATTCAAGCCCCTCGGTACTTATTGATCGGGGGGCTTGTTTTTTATATTTGAAGTGCATGGTATAGTTTTATTTTCTTTAAACTGTTGTTTTTTTATGATTTGAGTGATATAATCGTACTCGAGATTTATCCAAAAGGGGATGCCGATGGGAATCAAGTATAGCAAAACAAGCGGCGATAATAATAACAGAAATTCAAATCGGCGTAAAAAATACGACCCGATTTTATTGGTGTGTGTTATTTTGTTTGCAGTATTTGTTGTATATAACGTGATTCTAATGATAAATTCCGGTACAAAGCAGGGCGATTCTCACGCATTTAAAGCCGGAAACGGAATCGAGCCTATATATGATGATTCAGACAGTGAACTTCTTCCCGAGGGTTATAAAACCGTTAAAATGACATTTGACGATTTGTCTGCGGGAGATCTTGTCCTTATAGGACTTGATAATTATTATTCCCGTGATGTAAGCGATTCTTTAGTTGGCATGTATGATTGCATGACTGAATATAACAGTTCAAAAAACGCTGTACAGTGCTATTCTGTATCCGATTCTTCCGTTATAATCAGACCCGAGGTCTGTTCGGCTATGAACGATCTGCTTGTAAACTTTTACAAAAAGACCAATATTTCAAATATTAATATTACAAGCGGATACAGGTCATTTTCACTTCAGCAAAGCCTGTTTGACCGTGAAATAGCAGAAAAAACCGAAGAAGAAGCGATACATTGGGTGGCAAAGCCGGGTTACAGTGAGCATCACTCAGGTTATGCTGTGGATATTAATATCATAGATGATTCGGGCGTTGCCATAGAATATACAGGAGACGGAGAGTATAAATATCTTAATGACTCCGCACCTGACTACGGGTTTGTGGTAAGATATCAAGACAAAAAGAAGAATATAACAGGAATATATTATGAGCCATGGCATTTCAGATATGTTGGGTTGCCTCATTCCAAAATTATGCAGGAAAAGGACCTGTGCTTTGAAGAATATATTGATTATTTAAAAGATTTTTCAGCCAACGGAGAACATCTTAAATACAAACACAAAAACAAGACATACGAGATCTACTACTGCAAAGGCTACAATGTGTATGTCCCCGAAAATCTGAATTATTCAATAAGCGGCAACAACAAAGACGGATTTATAGTAACTGTTGATTACTGATAATGGATTTATTAACATTGCGGTATCTATTTTACAAAAACTCTTGATTTTTTCCACGATTTAATATACAATACTAAACGTGGCTTGTTTGAGCTACGCAGATTATAAATGCGCAGGTATGGCGGAATTGGCAGACGCGTACGGTTCAGGTCCGTATGAAAGCAATTTCATGCAGGTTCAAGTCCTGTTACCTGCACCAAAATTTTATATTTTGAACGAAAATTGGCTTATACTGTAAGGTACAAAAACCTTGCGTTTAAGCTGATTTTTGCTTTATCTATAAATTTTAATCCTTTACAGTATCGTTTAAATTCGTTTCGCGTTGCAGTATTTGTTGCAGTAAATAAAATGCGTAAGGCGGCTTTTTATAATAAAATTTTTTTGAGTGTTGACACACACGGTAGGCCGTGGTAAACTGTAAGCAGCTCAAATGGAAGAAGGGAAAAACTGTGAACAATATAAGAAAAGTCAGAGAAGAAAAACATATAAACCGCGCACAGCTTGCAAAGCTGTCGGGCGTGCCGCTCAGGACGATAGAGGACTGGGAAGCTGGAAAAACAGTCCCGACAAACGCATACCAGCTATTAAAAGTTGCTAAAGTCCTCGGCTGCCGAATCGAAGATTTGATTTGCGCAGCGGATGGAGAAAAGTAAAAAAAATAAGCGCGTTTTTATTTTATGAAAAAATTTCAAAAAAAAGGGTTGACAACCACGGTTGACCGTGGTATACTATAGACACAGTAAAGGAACGGACACCTACTGTAAATAAAAAAAGTGAGGTATTTATTATGAAAAATTTAGTTA
>JAEEHZ010000238.1 GCA_016281115.1 Clostridiaceae bacterium
AACGAAAAATAAGATGATCCACACCCAAAAGCTTAGATTATCGGGTATATACGAAGAAATATAACATAGCTTTGCGGCAATGATTTGTAAATGCCGCGGCAGAACAATTGATCACGGAAAAGCAGAGGTGATTACGCTTGAAGATTCCAAATCCCTTTAAGAAAAAAGAACCCTATGTTCCGAAAGTGGGAATTATGGGTATCGGACTTGACTATAATTACTACGAATATAAAATAAGCGAAAAGATTTTGTACTTTTTGCTTGGCGCCGTTGTGGGCGGGATTGTTGCGTATATTTTTTACGAATCACTTATACTGTCCGCAATAGTTGCGTTGATAGCGGGATTTGCGTTTTTGCCTATCAGAAAAAAGCAGATAATAGAAAAAAGGCGTAATAAGCTTTTGCTTCAGTTTAAAGATATGCTCGAGTCGCTTAACACGTCTATCGGAGCAGGACTTAACATAATGGATTCTTTTTCAAACGCCGCCGATGATATGGCAGCGCAATACGGAGAGGAGAGCCTTATATTTGAAGAGCTCAAAATAATCAATTCGGGTATATACAACAACATAAACGTGGAAGAGCTTTTGCTTGATATGGGTGAGAGAAGCCAGATACCCGATATAGTAAGCTTTGCAAATGTATTCGACACTTGCTACCGCAAGGGCGGAAATATAAAGGAAGTTATTAAGAACACTTATCAAATAATATGCGATAAAATAGATATTCAGCTTGAAATAAAAACAATGGTTTCGGGAAACAAGGGCGAGCTTACGGCAATGACGGTTATGCCTGTCGTCTTTGTATTTCTGCTTAAGTGTTTGGGTACTGAAGTTATAGACCTTACATCTTCTTTGGGCAGAATTACGACCACGGGAGCTATAATCATATTTGTTGTCGCTTACTTTATAGGAAAGAAGATACTTGACATAAAGCTTTGATAAGTGCCTACTTAAAAAGCTTGCCTATTGAAAAGAGAAAAGAAGTGATTTAGTATGGGTCCGGGTTTATCTTTAGCGGTTATGATATTCGTCACACTGTTGAGTGCCGTTTATCTGTTTGCGCTTTCCAAAGGCTCAAAAACATATAAAGATGTGGTAGAGGCACTTGACTCGCCAATGAAATATGCGTATATGTCGGGCTTATATATGCTTGATATGGTGCGTTTTAACTACGGCAGTACGTTCAGCAAAAAAAAGATAAAAAACTGCCAGATAGTTTACGGCGAAAAATACGCAGAGTTTTATTTCAGAATAAATATGGCAAAGCAGATCACGTCCGTATTTCTTACACTTATTATCGGATTTACGCTTGCCGTGCTTATGGAAACATATGTTGTGCTTCTGCTTGCGGCAGGATCTGCTTTCGGAATAGCGTATTATTTCGAAACTACCATAACAGATATTATCAAAAAGCGTGAAGACAGCATTATAGCAACTTTCCCCGATGTTCTTTCCAAGCTTGCGCTACTTGTGAACGCAGGTATGATAGTAAAAGAAGCGTGGGAAAAGGTTGCAAACACAGGCGAAGGCACAATCTATGAAGAAATGAGAAACGCTGTTTCCGAGATGAACAACGGTGTTTCGGAATTTGACGCCATTATGAATTTTGCAAACAGATGCAACGTTGACAAAATAACAAAGTTTGCTTCTACAATGGTTCAGAACCTGAGCAAAGGAAATAAAGAGCTTGCCGAGTTTTTGAGGCAGTTTTCAAACGAGGCATGGGTTGAGAAAAAGCAATATGCCCGCCAGAAGGGTGAAGAAGCCGCAAGTAAGCTGCTTATACCTATTACGCTTATGTTTGTGGGAATTTTGCTTATGGTAGTTGTTCCCATATTTATGGGCATATCTGTATAATTAATTTGGTTTTCGGGCTTTTATACATATTTAAGACGTTGTCCTTACCGGGATGGAGCTTCTTTTATGTGTGTATTTGCTTGAGCGATATATAAGCAAAAACAGGTTTGTAATGCATTTGGAAAGGAGGATGACTTATGAAAAAGTTATTGACAAATGCATATGTTAAATGTTCAAACGCATTATTCAATGCAAAAACAAGCGTTAAACGCTTGGCGCATGAAGAGAAAGGCGGAGCCGAAATTATCGCTACAATCATCCTTGTTGCCATAGTAGTGTTGCTTGCATTGTTCTTCAGAGAGCAAATAGGCAATCTCGTAAGCAGCATTTGGGGCGGAATTACAGGCCAATCCGAGCAGATCACGACTTCATTCAGCGCAGGCGGAGGCGCACAAGGCTAACATTTTTGAAAGCTGACCGGTTATGTGGCAGGGCGTGTCGTACCGGTAGACCCGCTCTGCCGATTCGGAAAAATTTTTACAATTATTTTGAATTTTCATCATCTTTGGAAAGGGTGAAAGAGGATGAAATCAACTGAATATAAATCACATTTCGAAAGATTTGTAAAGGAAGAAAAGGCTGCTGCTCCCATTGTGGAATACAGTATAGTTCTTCCCATATGCCTTTTTATACTGGGGCTTTTGTTTGCTTCGGGTTTTTATCTTAACCAAAAAGCAGTATTAGACTCGGCAGTAAACAGAGGCGTTGTTCTTGCCCAAAAGATTTATTGCGACAATAACGCCGACAAAGTTATGAATATGGGACTTGATGAAAACAGCTATCAGGTCGGTGTTACAATAGACAGCAATGCTCTTAAAAATCCGAAAAACCTGAAATCGGAGCCTTACAGATACCTCAAATTCGGCTCCCGCTATGATGATATATACGGTGCAATAGAAAAGAAGATCAATACCGCTGTAAACACTTCTCAGCTTATTAATGCAGACATACGTTTATCAGATCTGTCCATTAAAATGCCTAAGAAGTTTAAAGGATTTATGATATATAAAATGACAGTTACTGTTTCGCAGGATTTTTACAATCCCTTTGTTCCGGTGCTTGTAAGGCAAAACACGACAAGCCTGTTTTCAATGAAATCATCTGCAACAGCCGCTGTTATGAGCACGACCGAATATGTCCGCAATGTAGATATGTTAAACGACGTTGTGGGTCGTGTGACCGGAAGCACTTGCGACGGCTGGGTGAGCAAGATGCTTTCAAGGCTTACATCTTTTATGAGTAAAACGGGTGTCGGCTGATATTATTTGTTTTTTAACGAACTCAGCAAGCGAAAGGGTGGTTATTGATGTATAGCTTCGCTTCAAAATGTAAAGGATCAATTTCATTATTTTTATCTATAATATTGTTGCCTACCCTCACCTTTACGGGACTTATGGTAGACAGCGCTAATCTTGCGTTGTCAAAATCAATAGTTGAAAATGCGGGTGAGCTTACAACAAACGCAGCGCTTGCCAATTACGACACAGTGCTTAAAGACGTTTACGGTCTTATGGCGCTTTCTCAGGTGGGCAGTACAACAAATGACGCCGACGCATATTTTGCCAACACAATGCAGGCAAAAAATTTGCTCGCTACCGTTTCTTCTGCCGTAAGCGGACTTAACCAGAATATCAAAGACTTTGTGGGAGTAGAGGACGAAAGCTACACCATTAATTCTAATTTTCTTAACGTAACTTACGACAGCTTTGAAGCTAAGGGCGTAAAGGGAAGCTCTCTGCGTAATTACAAGATCCTTAAAAATCAAATAGTTGAATTTATGAAATACCGTGGACCTGCAGAGATCGCCCTCGATTTGTTTGCAGGTGCGGCAAGCTTTGAAGAAGCGGACGCCAAAGTGGATGTTACAGCTGCAAAAACGACTGTGGACGCTACAAAAGGCGAAATGGGCTCTTTGTGCGCCACATTGTATAAATCCATCGTTCGGTATGATGCGCGTGTAGAGGAATTTAAAAAAGCCGAAAAAGAGTGGAATCAGAACATTGACAAATTGAACGAGGCTGTAAGACTTGCCAACGAATATCTTGTAACATGGTGTGTTCAACCTGTTGATACAAGCAAGCTTCGTGCGCTTAATTATCACGAATCGGAAAAGTACGAAAAGTTTGAGCTTAAAAAGAATCCTTCGGATCTTTCACTCAGCGAGCTTCAACCGCTTAAGACAACGCTTGAATCAAAATTGGCTGAATGTACGAACAGTATGGCGTCTCTTACCGGCAGCCTTAACGGGTTTGAATCTTTGCCGTCGATAGAGCAGAGAAGAACCGTAGATGATTATTTTGTATTTAATGCTCATTTGTGCGACTTAATGTATTGCTATAATAAGATAAACGATGATCTGGAATCAAGATGCTGCCTTTCAAGAAATCAAAATGAATCTGACGACAGTTATAAGGCAAGGATTGACAGTGCAAAAGCCGAGACAAAAGAGTGGTTGGATAAAACGATCAATCCCGAAATTAAGAAAGTATATGATTTTATGAATTCCGTTTCGGGTACTGTGAATAATTTTTCAGGGTTGACATCTAAATACAATAACCTTGCAAAGGAACAGTACGACTATTTTTACCCGGTATATAAATCATATTATTTAGCTCTCGGCAAACTTACGGGTATCGACCCCGTAAGCGGTAAGCCGATAGTCAAATTCTTTCTTATGCCCGAAGGTGAGTACAAGCAAAGAGGTACTCACGGTAATAACTACGATTATATGCTTACCCTTTGTAATTTGATACAGGCAAAGTTTAACCAGTTAAAGACAGATAATAACAATTTGAAGTATGAAGTGGAAAAATACGGCTCAAATACCGGTAAAGATGAGTATTATCAAGAGCTTTCCAGTGAAGCCGCAAAAAACGATGTTACTTTTGACATAAACGACCTAAACGAGCTCAGAGAGCAAATCAACGGTAACAAACAATACGGACTTAACACAGTTGCCGCAAAATTCCGTGAATATAATTTTTACGGCAAGGGGCTAGGTAATCTTACAGAATACTCAAAATTTAAAAAGGCTTGTATAAACAAGTTAAAAAATACCCCCGATTTCAGCTACGGAAAATACAACGAATATTATGAGCGCTATTTCCCGAACGAATTCGTTTCGGCAATATTCTCATTTACACCTGCGTCATACTTAAAGAGAATAGATGAGGTAGGCGCCGATTGCGGCGGCGTTACATTGAACTCGCCGGCATTTTACGCTTATCTTGTTATGACATTCGGGGGCTATAAAAATGAGGACGAGAACAAGGTAGACTCGGTTACAAATTCTATATCCGAAATAAGCGACTCATCCATAGAGGAAGTATCAAAGGACGAAAACACAAATAACAAATATTCACTTGATGTATTTTCGATGCTCAATACATCCGGCGGAGACCTTAATCTTATAGAAATGGACGGAGCAGGAAGCTCCAGAACAGGCGTTTTGAGAATGTTCTCAAGCATGGCAAAAAAGATTAAGGGAATGTTCCAGATATTTAAAAACGGCTGGAGCGGATTGGCTGATAATTTGCTTGTTACGGAATATGTTTTCCAGAATTTTTCATATGCCACAATGGATAAAATGAAAAAGTCCGAAAATGAAGGAAAGGATTTTCAGACCACTACGCTTCAGAATATAAATAAGAAGAATAATCTTATTTATGGTTGTGAAATAGAGTATATTCTTGAGGGATACCGAGGACAAGGCGGATCAAAGCCCAAATGGTGGCAATTCTGGAAAAAGGCTAAGGCGGGCGACGGTCCTGAGAAGAATGTAAAGATCGTAAAGAGCGAAATATTCCTTTTAAGATTCGTGCTTAACTCTATATTTGCTTTTACAAGCAGCACATTGCGTACTCAGACATTGGGACCTGCCACTGCGCTTAGTGCCGCCTGTTGGGGTGCAATACCCGTGTCGGTCTGGCAGGTGATACTGGAGCTTGTTTTATCTGTTTGCGAGACCTCCAGAGACTTAAGTGAGCTCATGGACGGAAAAGAAATGCCCCTTTACAAAAGCGAGACCAATTGGTTCTTCCAGCTTGGCGGCGGAGCAATAGAGAACGTAATGAAGGATGTATCAAAGAAAGTCGCTGACAAGGTTGCCGATGAGGTGCAAGATGCCGCAGGCAGTCTTATAAACGGGGCAGAGTCGTATATCGGTCAGATGATAAGCGGTGTTTCTTCCGATATAAGCACTAAAACATCTGAGGTAATGACAAAGGTAGGCGACGAACTATCCGGTGTTATAAATGAACAGGTAACCAAGATTGTAGAATCTATGGGAGATGTTATCAAGAATAAAATTGAAGAGAAATACTTAAAGCTGATGACAGACGGCATTGCATTTAACAGATCTGAGCTAGAAAAAGATCTTAATGCTATCGTGCAAAGCTTCTGTGATGATGAATCTAAGGTGAGCGAGCCTATTAAAGATTTTCTTACCGTTGCAGGCGAAGGCCTTGTTGACCAGATTATGGACAGCAGTGCTATAACCCGTTTGGAAGAGTTCAGCAAAATGCTTGACAGCAGCAAATACGGAAAATCTTCCGATACGGACGCAGCTGCGATTTCCGCCACCGACTCTGACGCGTCGTTTATAGATACCAAATTCACATTGAACGGCTCGGTATATTCGGAGCTTATGAACGGCGTTTCAACCACTATCAACAATTATATAAGCGGTCTTGGCAATCAGCTTAAGGATAAAACTCAGGCTCTGGTTGACGGTTATCTTAAAGGCGCAGAAGCTGAGATTAACGCTAAGGTAAGCGAATACGGCGATAAGGCAGAAGAGTGGACAACACAAAAATCCGAAGAACTCGGCGCAAGTGTTAACACCTGGCTTAACGATAACCTCGGAAATTATACGTCTACGGGAGCAGGCACCGCGGGCAGCATAGTGTCCCCCTCAAGTTCTTATTCCGGCGGCACCTCAGAGCAATCATCTTTTGTAAACAGACTTATGAATTTCTCATATAAGGATTATCTTCGTATCTTCTTCTTCCTTAATATTCAAGGCAAAGAGGAGGAAAAGATGCTTACAAGAATAGGCGACGTAATAGAGCTTAACACAAAGGGCGCACTTAAAGAATACTACGCCCAAATAGGTATGACAGGTCACCCTGCAGCTGAAAAGTTTGGGCTTAACAATGCATACACATATGTTGAAATCTCGGCGAACATCCACGTAAAACCTCTGCTTTTGTCACAGTCAATCTTTGCCGGAAGCACGGGAAGCCCGATCGGAATGTGGTCGTATAAATATACTAACGCACAGGGATATTGATTCGAGAATTATAATAAAGAGAGGGGATAAGAAATGAAATTGCCAAACAGATTTCTTAAAGATCAAAATGGTTCTCTTACAATAGAAGCGTCTATTGCAATGGTTTTATTCAGCTTTGTTATGGTATTTCTTATCACACTTACGAACGCCTGCCGTGTTCAGGCGGCTATACAGAATTCTCTCGACAAAGCGGCGCTTGAGTTGTCTCAGGAAATGTATTTGTATGAGGCAACCGGACTGTATTATGCTACCGTAGATGTTTCGGGGGCGGCTTCAAATACGGCAAATTCGGCTGTTAACACCATAAACAGCGGCGGAAATATAATTGACGCGGGCGTGGGAGCTTACAATAACGGTTCAAATTCTCAAATCGGTCAGGACTTATCGAAATTCACTTCTCCGGGCGGTTTGGCAGGCGGTATGTATTCGCTTTACAGCGGTTTTAAGAATACGGATACAGATCATGTTTCAACTGTGTTGTCTACAGTAGACGGTAAAAAGGGAACCTTAAATTCAAGCTATGAAACAATACGTTCAAACATGAAAAATGCGTCCGGCGATCCCGTTAACTTTATTGTACAGCTTGGAAAATACGGTCTAAACTCCGTGACCTCTTATTATTTCGGTTCTTCCTTGGGAGAGTCACTTACTGTTGATTATTTAGGCTGCAACAACGACGGCAAAGATGAAGAAACCTACGCCGACGAATGGCTTAAGCAGCTTGGTGTTGCGGACGGTATTTCGGGGCTGAATTTTAATAAATCATCTATTTTTGCACCTTCTTCACCCACTAATATCAACTTGGTCGTAACTTATGACGTTAATATATATCCTTTGCTCGGAGACTTTAAGGTAACATTTGCGCAAAGTGCTTCTACACGCGCGTGGCTCGGCGGCGATCTTACCGTTGCCAGAGCATCTACCTTCGGAAAGCCTTCGGGTTCGGGCAACAACACTTTGCCCGCTGTGGGATGATACAGATAACAGTAAACGATTTACACTTGCTTATTAATTCAGAAAGGCGCGATTAGGCAGTTGCCGTTGTCGCAGGCAGGTTTAAAAATGCTTGAATATTTTATAATGACGCTGTCGCCTGTAATATTGTCGATTTTAGCGCTTGTATATAATAATTTTGATGATATCAGATCTAAAAAGGGTCTAAAATCCAAATTTGCGGAATTATTAAAATTTAAAAAGAATAAGCTTTTGCTTATACCTTTTACCTTGTTCGGTATAGGGATAATGTTTTGGTCGCATATGTATTTCAAAGATTCTTTAGAAATATCTTTAAAAATGCTGTATGTTTATGAGCTTTTGATATGCGTTGCTTATATTGACTATATCAAGGGAATAATTCCCAACAAGCTTATAATTTTTGCTTTCTTTTCCTATTTTGTATTTTTTGCATTTGAGGCAATAGTAAAAAATGCTTCCGTATCTGCATTGCTTGTCAGAGCAGGATTGGGACTTATACTCGGCGGAGGCGTGTTCGGTCTGTGCAGCCTGCTGACAAAGGGCAGTATGGGTATGGGCGATGTTAAGCTGTTTGCCGTTTTGGGAATCTTGCTTGGCTTTCAGGCAGTGTTTAACGTAATATTCTTTTCTGTGCTTCTTGTAGCGCTGTACGGAATATTTGCTATGATTTTTAAGAAGAAAGATAAAAAGACCACAGTGCCTTTAGGGCCCTTTGCTCTTGCCGGTATGATGGTGTCGATCGTTTTGGGAATCGGGGGAATGTTGTAATGAAAAGACCGTTTATTGCAATTGCGCTTGTCGCGATAGTTGCTTTGGGAATATTTTATACAGTTACCTTGTTTTTAAAGGATGAAAACGAGCTTCCGAAAGAAACAGTAGACCAAATAGCGTATTATAATCAAATAGGAACCGAGCAGCGTGAGCTTGGGGCTTACGGCAAGGCGTGCGAGTGCTTTGAAAATGTTCTTGCGCTTGACGCTTCTCTTGAGAATTACCACACGCTTGCAGACGTGTATTTAGAAGCCGAGCGTTACTCTAAATATACCGAGCTGTTAAGAACGGTGATCGGCATATATCCCAAAGATACTGCCGCATATGAAAAGCTTTGTAAATACTACTTTGAGAAAGAATCTTATTCTGCGTGTAAAGAAATAGGTCAAAGCGCATTTGACAATAACGTGCATACCGATATTATAGAGGACTGCTATTATAAAAGTGCCTTTATGCACGATATATATGTAGGCGAATTTGAAAACGCTTACAGATATTACAATGGTTTCTCCGTTGTGAAAAACGAAAACGGATATTCGTTCCTGAATGCGAATTTAAGAATAGAAATGGGACCTTATAAATCGGCAACTTCATTTACCGATACCCTGGCGGCTGTTTTGGGTGACGAGGGCAAATATTATTATATAGACCTTGAGGGTGAAAAATACCTTGCCACGGCTGGCGACTATGAGATAGCATATTCATTCAGCGAGGGTTACGCAATTGTTAAAACAAAAGAAGGCAAATACAGATATCTTACTACGGACTGCCGTCTCGGAGGCAGTGAGTTTGAATATGCCACGCTTTATAAAAACGGCGTTGCAGCGGTCAAATCAGACGGAAAATGGTATATTATCAACCAGTCGGGCGCTGTAATTGAGGGCACGGGCGCATATTACGATGTTAAATACGATGAAGACAATATTTGTTCAAATTGCGGAATCATATTTGTAAGTGACGGTGAGGGCAAGGGTTATTATCCTATAAACCTCAAAGGTCAGCGCATCGGCGGAGATACATACGATGACGCAAAACCGTTCTTTACCGATAACTACACCTGTGTAATGAAAAATGAAAAATGGGGATTTATGGACTTGAACGGTAATTTGGTTATAGAGTATCAGTATCAGGACGCTCAACCGTTCGGTTACGGTGCTGCCGCCGTAAAAACAGGTAACAAATGGGGCTTTATAGCGCCTAATAACCGTGTAGTGATAGAGCCTGAGTTTGAAGGAGCAAAGTGCTTTACGGCTGATAAGCTTTGTCCGGTAAAATCGGACGGAAAATGGTCTTATCTTAAGCTTTTGGCATAATAATCGAATAATAATACTTTGATAATAAATATTTACAGAAAGGGCGACGGTTTGCAGATCAATTTGCGGTCTGCAATAGTTCCGAAAGGTGAATTTTATGAACGGTATAAATGTAGAATCCAACGGCACCAATACTTATCTTGTGTACAAGCTCGGCGAAAATGAGGAAATTGATACGTTAAGCCTGGGCATGATGGTAAACAATAAGATAAGCAATGTTATTCCCATATTGTTTACTCAGATTGACAGCGACAAGTATTTTAAGTACAACATTTCTTCGAAAATATCACTGAAGCAATATTTCAGCGGTGTTGTGAACAAAAAGAGACTTTTAACTGTTTTTTCCACGGTTCTTAAAGCTATTATTCAATCTACGGAATATATGATAGACGCTTCTTCGTTTATTCTTGACTCAGAGTATATATATGTTGATGTAAGCTCGGGTGAGGCGTATTTGCTTTGTATGCCCCTTATGGAGCTTGCCGACAAGCGTGTGGAGTTATCTGCGTTTTTTAAGAGCATAATGTTTTCAACACAGTTTGACCAGAGCGAAAATGTAGACTACGTGGCAATGCTGATTTCTTATATCAACAGCAACCCCACAATATCTCCCGAGGGCTTTGAAGAGTTTATAAACGAGCTTTTAAACGGGCCCAAGCCTGCTAGAAAGGAAGAAAAGCCCACACCTCAACCCGTTGCCGCAACCCAAACACAGGTTGCCGATACTGCACAGCAGGCCGCGGTTTCTTCGGGAATAAAAACGCCTTTGACAAAAGACCAAATGCCGCAATCGCTTAACAATAATGAAAAGGCACAGCCTGCGGTGCAAAGTAAACCCGTTAATAACGCGCCTGTAAATAATAATTTGACTAATGACAGGAAAAACCAAATGCCTCCGAAAAATGACAGGCAAAATAAAAACACGCAAAACAGTCAAGCAGGATTTGCCGTGCCCGGTAAGCCCTCAGGCGTTTCACAACCTGCACCGGCAGAAAAGCCCAAAAAGGAGAAAAAAGGCGGATTCTCTCTGTTTGGAAAAAAGAAAGAGAAGAATCCGGAACAGAAAAACAAGCCGCAAAATACCGCAAATAACAACACAGGATTCAATGTACCCGGTCAAAACGTTCAGGTCACATCAACAAATGTATCTATACCTAATATGCCCGTAAATAATGCCGCTGTGCCAAATCAGTCGGGTGCGAAAATGAATTTTGGAGACACAACCGTTTTGGGCGGAAATGCCCCCATAGGAGAAACAACGGTTTTGGGCGTTGGCGCACCTGCGGCCCCCAGACAGGCATTTTTGGTACGCAAAAAGAATAATGAAAGAATAGCAATTAATAAGGATATGTTTAAGCTTGGCAAAGAGCGCAGCTATGTTGACTATTGCGTAAGTGACAACAGTGCTGTAAGCCGCAGTCACGCAAATATCATAAAAAAAGGCGACGATTATTTTGTCGTTGATATGAACTCTACGAACCACAGCTTTATAAACGGTATGATCTTAACGCCGCAAACAGAGAGCAAGATTAATAACGGAGACACCTTGAGCCTGGGTGATGAGGAGTTTGTATTCCATATTTAATTTTGGAAAGATTTAGTATTATTTTAGTATTGACCGCAGGGTGAGGAATAGTATTTATTTTTCACCCTGTTTTTGAGCATATTATGTTTATAAACCAAAAGGATGTATTGCAATGAAAAAATATTCATTTAAGCTGTTATCTCTTTTTCTGGCTTTAACATTGGCTGTTTCTGCCGTTATGTCGGCAAATGCGGATGATATTGTCGATAACAGTAATGTTAAAGAGGTAGAAATAAGGGGCGCGGGAGTTATGGACTATTCGCTTAATCTCACCTGCGATTATTCGGACTCTTATTTTTATGAAGATAACACCGTTTATAACCCAAAACTTGCCATGCTCACGCTTGAAATGGCAATGGCTGCCTTTAATACTCCCGAATATCTTCACGGTGATACAGACAGCCGCTTACCTGCCGAATATAATATTGATTACAGCTATAAGTCACTGGGTTTTGAAAACGCGAAATACTACAATTACGATATACCCGTTACAGATAAATCAGATAAAGTTGCCTTTTCGTTTGCGACAAAAGATATAAAAGATCCGTCCGGTGCAATAGATACTTTGATTGCGGTTATAGTGCGCGGCGGTAACTACGGCGGAGAGTGGGTAAGTAATTTTCACGCATACGACAGCGACGATCCATTGTACACTGAGCCGCATTACGGATTTAAAACAGCTGCAAAAAAGCTTTACGATGCTTTTAACAGCTTTTTGGATGAAAACGGCGATTCCTTTAAGGGCGATATAAAACTGTGGACGACCGGATACAGCAGAGGAGCAGCTGTGTCAAATGCTTTTGCACATTTGGTAAACACATCGCAGGAGATAGATGCGGTATCAAAGTATTTAAGCAGAAATAACATTTATGCCTATCAGTTTGCCTGCCCGCCGGGGGGGAGAGAATCACTTCTTGACGCTGAAGCTGACAAAAACATTTTTGTTGTTTCTTCACCGTGTGATTTCGTGCCGATGATACCGTTTACGCAATGGGGATTTTCGGTTTACGGCAATTTGAGATATTTACCCGATACCATGAACGTAACAGCTCAAAAGTATTTTGATGAGCTTTTAAGCGGAACAAAATATGAGGGTAATGCACCCTGCAGTCATGAGCAGGCAGAAACATTTTCAGATTTCAGTAATAAGCTTTCATCAACATTTACGGAAGATACCTATAAGCGTTTGCAAGATACAATTATGCGTTTGGTAGGTAAAGCATACGAAAGCGAGGACGAGCTTTCGTCATCGGGCGGACTTACAAACAACAAGCTTGTTATTGTTGCATTGGGGGCTTTTCTTAAACTGAAAACCGATTTTGATCTGGAAAAGAATTTCAATGCCATAGTCTACGGGCATCTGCCTGAGCATTATTTGGCGCTTATTTATTCTTCACTATACAGAGATGATACAGAGGAAGATGATTCCGATACCGAAACAGACACGGAAATTATATCCGACAGTGACATAATGTCAGAAACAGACACACAAAGTGACACCGATGATACCGATACCATGCCTGATACGGAAACAGACACATCATCTGACAGGGAAAAATACAAGTTGCTCGGTGACGCAACTATAGACGGAAAAGTTGATATGCAGGACGTGGTTGAAATACAGAGATATATTGCAAAGCTTGTTCAGTTTATTCCCGAACAATCCATCAATTCCGATGTAAATGAGGACAGCTTTGTTAATATGCTTGATATAACGCAATTGCAATTATTTATTGCGGGCTTAATAGATGCTTTCTGATAAGGCTTTACAGTAAAAGTTCAATAAAAATCATTAAGTAACATAGCAATTACCGTTTTGTGAGAATTTATAGAAGGGACAGTTAATAATATGGAGGCTCAGTTGTATACAGGCACAAGAAAAGTTGCAATCATCGGCGCAGGTTATGTAGGTGCGTCTATAGCATATGCGCTTACGCTTAAAGACCTCGCCAGAGAGATAGTGCTTATTGATGTCAATAACGAAAAAGCTGAGGGAGAAGCGCTCGATATTCAGCACGGAATAGCGTATATGGGTTCTTCGTCCGTGAAAGCAGGTTCTTATGAAGATTGTGCAGGGTGCGATCTGATTATAATTACGGCAGGAAGAAACAGAAGACCCACTGAATCACGGTTGGATATGATAAACGACAATATACTTATAATGAAAGATGTTGTAACAAAGCTTTCTAAGTATTATACCAAGGGTGTTGTTTTGATAGTATCAAACCCTGTTGATATACTTACATACAAATGCAACGAATGGCTCGGCCTTGCAAACGGCAAGGTGTTCGGAACGGGATGTATACTTGATACATCAAGACTTATACGCGCAATTTCGGGTTATACGGGGCTAAATACAGAGTCCATAAAATGTAATATTGTGGGTGAACACGGAGAGTCACAGTTCCCAGTTTGGAGCAGACTTGCAATAGCGGGTGTACCGATGAATGAATATTGTGAAAACGTAGGCTTGAAATGGGGCGACGAACAGAAAAATGACCTATATAATACAGTCAGAAATCTGGGCACAAAAATAATCTCTGCAAAGGGCAGAACCCATTACGGAATCGCCACTTGTGTATGCTCAATTGCAGATGCTGTTTTAAACCAAAGACTTACGGTAGCATCGGTGACCACACCGTTAAACGGAGAATACGGTATAAGCGGAGTGTCGCTCAGTCTGCCTTCAATAATCGGTGTAAACGGTGTAGAGCATAAGCTTGAGGAGCATTGGACGGATGAAGAATATCAAAAGCTTAATTACAGCGCAAACAGCCTTAAGGATGTTTTGAAAAGAATTTGATTTTTAATACGTCTGTAATTGTAAGCACAATCGTTTGTGATGTTTACAATATAATGTGTTGGAAATGAGAAAAAAGTTTACTAAATTGTTGATTTTGACTTTAGATTGTGATATCATAAGCCTCGGGATCAACAACAAGAGAGGAGTATCCTAAGTTTGAAAAGAGTAGTAATAATAGGAGCCGGTCCTGCAGGTCTTACCTGTGCGGCAGAGCTGTTAAAGGATAATAACGGAGAATATGAGGTCATTATTTTGGAAGAGACCGAGGAGTTCGGAGGTATTTCCAGAACGGTTCGCTATAACGGCAACCGTATGGATATCGGCGGACACAGATTCTTTTCAAAAAGCGACGAGGTTATGAACTGGTGGGCAGACCTTATGCCATTGCAGGGAGAGCCTTCTTTTGACGATAAGTTGCTCGGGCGCGAAAAACCGCTGGAAAACGGTGGACCCGACCCCGAAAAAGAGGATGTCGCGATGCTTATACGTGACCGTGTTTCAAGAATATACTATAAAAAGCATTTCTTTGACTATCCCATATCAATGAAGGCTTCAACCATTAAGAACATGGGTTTCGGTACCACAATGGTTGCCGGATTCAGCTATATGAAATCGGTTATTCATAAAAAGCAGGAAATAAATCTTGAAAATTTCTATATAAACCGTTTTGGCAAAAAGCTTTACAGTATGTTTTTTGAAGGATATACGGAAAAGCTGTGGGGAAGACACCCAAGCCAGATATCTGCCGACTGGGGTTCTCAACGTGTAAAGGGACTCTCTATACGCGCAGTAATTAAAGATATGTGGAAAAAGGCTTTCGGCAAAAAAGACGCTTCTAATGTAGAAACTTCTTTGATAGAGCAGTTCTGGTATCCGAAATTCGGTCCCGGCCAGCTTTGGGAACTCAGCGCAGAGCTTATTAAACAGCGCGGCGGAAAAATACTGACGAATCACCTTGTAAAGAATATAGAAATTAAGGACGGAAAAATTGCGTCGGTAGTGTGCAAAACACCTGACGGTGAGGAGACAATAACAGGAGATATTTTTGTTTCTTCTATGCCTGTTAAAGATTTGGTAGAGGGAATGACAGGTGAAAAACCCGATCAGGATATAATTGATATTGCCGCCGGCTTGCCGTACCGTGATTTTGTTACGGTAGGACTTCTTGTAAACAAGCTTAATCTTAAAAATGAAACAAACATAAAAACTCTTTCGAATATAGTGCCCGATAACTGGATATATGTTCAGGATGTCGGAGTAAAGCTTGGTCGTATTCAAGTATTCAATAACTGGTCGCCGTACCTTGTAAAAGACCCAGAGAACACTGTTTGGATAGGTTTGGAATATTTCTGCAAAGAGGGCGACGACTTCTGGAATATGACGGACGAGGAATGTGTTGAATTTGCATCTAAAGAGCTTGAGTCGATGGGAGTTATAGACAGAAGCGATATTATAGACTCTCACCGCGAAAAAGTTAAAAAGGCATATCCTGCTTATTTCGATACTTATAAGGATATGGACAAGCTTATCGCTGCTCTTGACAAGTACGATAATCTGTATTGTATAGGAAGAAACGGCCAGCACAGATATAACAATATGGACCACTCTATGCTTACAGCGATGCGTACAGCCGATGCTATTAAAAACGGCAATGTAACACGTGATGTGATCTGGAACGTAAACAGCGAAAAAGAGTATCACGAATCTAAATAAGACCGATTTAAAATATAAGTAATATAGTATTAAAAAATACGGGTAAGCCCACAAAGAGCTTGCCCGTAAATTAATCCGAAAAGCGAGATTTAGTATAATGACCACCAAACCTACACCGGATAAAGATCTTCTTGATAAAAGCGGGAGGCTTTTAAAAGAAGGGTTATTCAGCACACCATTTGCATATGACAGAAGTATGATTAAATACAACCGTATGAATATATCTGAAAGGGATTGCTTTTATATCGCTAACAGACGGTTCGGTTTGTATATTTCGGTGTGCGATAAATCGATAACAGGATATGTAAGCATAATACTTGCCGATTTTGAGAATATGACTGTTATGTCCCGCACACTTACAAAATTTTTGCCGTTTGGAAAAATGAAAATGCCCCAAAGCCCAAATGCCGGAGAAATATCATTTTCGAACGAAAAATGCGGAGTACTTATTGTATCTAACGGAAATGAAAAATACATAAAGTGCGATTTTATAGATTTTTATGACAGTAAAAATTTGTATATTAACCTCACGCTTCGTGCCGATAATTTAGTTGACGTTTATTCTGCCGCAGATTTTGGCGAAAACAGGTTCGAGTATAATTGCTTTGGTGCCGGTATGCTTGCAAGAGGAGTTGTGCGTATTGGCGGAGCAGAGTATACGGCAGAGTGCGAAAAGACATATGCATTTCACAACTTTGAGCGCGGTAATAACAAATCGTTAACGCACGATGCGTATCTCTATGCAAATCATTATTTAAAGAACAGAATGCCGTTTTCGCTAAAGCTTAAGGACAGCGAAAATAATGCTGTCTCAAACAGCTGCGCCGTATATAACGGCAGCATTAATAGGCTTGGAAAGATCCGTACTTCACATAATGAAAAGACTCCAAAAAGCAGTTATCTTTTCAATGAAATAGGTCACGCATTGAATATGACTTTTACTCCGCTTGATAATAATCAGGATTATATTATGCGCGCAACGGCATATGACCGTATGGTCATATTCGGCAGAATTGAAGGGGATATGATCCTTAACAAGAATATTTCCGTAGGATTTAACCGTTTGCCGGCCTTGATGGAAGTAATATTTTAATAAAATAATTTCATATAAAATTTGATTCCCCCGAAAAACCGTTAAGGTTTTTCGGGGGAACAATTAACTTATGATTTTAAAAGTATAAAACTATTATTCGGCAGTTGCTGCTGTAAATGCGCTTGTACCGTCAAAGTTAAATACGAGTTTGTCTTCGCCTACAGGAATTGTAACAACGTTATTTTCAACAGTCATATTCTCTCTTGCTGACTTAATGTTTTCTGCTGCGATAGGTGTTGCAAGCTCGATTTTGCCTATCTCTTCCTGCTCTTCTTTGTCATAGTAGAAGATTATGTTAGAAACTGTCTCTTTGCCTTCTTCTGCGTCAACAGGAACTTCAAAGTATGCAAGAACGTCAACTTCTTTGTCGCCTATTGTGAGCTTAGCTTTTACATAAGGCTGATTATTTCTCCAATCGGTACCAACAAGCTCTTCGCTGTTTGTATCCTCGGTAGCTGTGTCCTCAGAAGCTGTATCTTCAGTAGCTGTATCTTCAGTAGCTGTGTCTTCGGATGCAGTATCTTCAGTAGCTGTATCTTCGGATGCAGTATCAACGTCGCTGATCTCTTCAATCAAAGGAAGCTTTTCGATAAGCTTTGCAATGAATCTCTGAAGTGTTGCAACGTCCATCATTGTAACGTCACCGTTAAGAGATACGTCAGCAGCTACTTCGTCGATCTCGATCTCGAACTCTGCGATGTGTTTCTGCATTGTAACAACGTCCATCATATCAACAACGCCGCTCTTGTCAGCATCGCCCCAGAGAATATCTTCCTCTGTGTTTGTGTCGCTCTCTGTTGTGGGCTCTTCGCTGTTTGTATCTTCCTCAGAGTCTTCTTCCTCTTCTTCAACCTCAAGGCTTGCAAGATCTTCTACTTTAACATCTAAAGTATATGTTTTCTCGCTGAGAGTCTTGTCCATCTCTGTCAAAACGTTCATAAGTGTGTCTTTGTGCTCTGTAACGAACTCGTCGCTTACATAAGGCATAAATGCAAGAGCTGCTTCTGCGATCTTGATGCCGCCCTCTAAAGTTGCAACGCCTTCGTTGATCTCTTTAACTTCGAAATCGAGCAAGCTCATAAATTTCTTAATTTCTGTGCCGTCTGCTTTTGCAGAATCGTACTTAACTGTAACAACATCGCCTGCTGCGAGCTCTTCCGAAACATCGCCTGCATAAGGAAGAACGCCTGTTTTTCCGTCGTAAACAGTTAAATCTTCTACGTTAACGTCTACTGTCAATGTGAGCTCTGTGAAACCGATCGCGTCGATTGCGGGAGTGTATTGTTCCATGTTAACACCAAGCTCTGCAAGTGTGTCTTTTACTACAAATGTACGGTTGAGTGTTGCTTTGTCGCCGTCTACTGCAGCAACGTCAAAATCAAATGCATAAAAAACTCTGTTGAGTTCATTGTCTGCATAGTCATGAGCGCCGTAGTTGATAGCTACAACATCGCCTGCCTTAATGGCTGCTTCTGCTTCAGTTTCTGCACCGTCTTCTGCAAAAGCTGCTGTTGCCATTACTGAAACGAGCATTAATGCTGCCAATGCGAAGGAAAGGTACTTTTTGATTGTCATTTTCATTGTCTTTGTCCCCTTTTTTATAAATTTAAATTTATTAAATCAAGCTTATTACACCTCGAGAGAAAAGGTGTAATAAGTTTAATTATCTTGTTTATACCGCCCTGTGAATTACTCTCTATATTCAAGGGCATTATCGGGTCGTGAACGCTTAGCCTTAAAAGACACCAACCGTCGCCGTTGTCTTTGTCAAATGAGAGGCGCACGCCCTCATAATTGTCGGGTACTATTGCAATACCGTTTTCACGGGCATATTGTTCAAGCTCTTTTAGAACAGAGTCGCCGTAAGCTTTAAAGTCTTTGTCAAGGATTTTAAGACGGTATTCTTCGGCTTCCAAAGGTTCCTTAAGCTTTGATAAAACACTGTTTAAGCTTAGCCCCTGCTTTTTAAGCTTCACGGCTTTAATGATTATCTTTGTGCAAAGATAAGCTCCGTCATCGAGAAAATAATTCTCCGACATTGCGGCGTGTCCCGACGTTTCTATCGCAAGCGGTGCGCAGATGCCTTCTTTGTTCAGGCGCAACGCCTCGTTAATGACGTTTTTGTAGCCGCGTTTAAATCTGCGGTGCCGTCCGCCAAGCTCTTTTTCGATAAACTCCGTAACACCGTCTGAGGTTATTGAGTCGGTGACGACAGTCCCGCCCGGAGCATCTTCAAGTGCGATAGCAGATGCAAGGGCAACAAGTCTGTTTCGGCTTATCTCTTTTCCCGTGCTGTCCACTGCAGCTCCTCGGTCTACATCTGTATCGAATATAACACCCAAATCGCATTTGTTACCTATAACCGCTGAGGATATTGCTTTCATAGCGTCTTTGTTCTCGGGATTCGGAACGTGATTGGGAAACATTCCGTCAGGCTCCAAAAACTGTGAGGCGCTTATATCAGCTCCCAAAGGCTCAAGCACCTTATCGGCGTAAAAACCGCCTGCACCGTTGCCTGCGTCTACTGCTATTTTAAATCCTTTAAGAGGATGAGAATAGTCTTCGTTGTTAATTCCTCTGCAAATGATATCACGCAAGTGCTTTGAATAATCGGACATATAATCGGTAATAATTATTTCGCCGCTGTTTGACAACATGGGAGATCTGTCTGCAATTGCCAAATCAAGAATAGATGTAATATCGGTGCCTTCAAGACCGCCGTTTCGGGTAAAGAACTTTAGACCGTTACGGTAATATGGGTGATGGCTTGCCGTTATCATAACCGCACCGTCACATTTCAGGTCAAGCGTTGTCATAAACATTGAGGGAGTGGATGCAAGCCCGCAGTTAAGCACCTTTGTGCCGTAGCTTTTAAGGCTTTCGGAGCAGATATTAAGTATATGCTCCCCTGTTATTCTTGAATCACGACCGACGGAAACAGTCAAAGCCTCAACGCTTTTGTTCCGTTTTGTTCCGAGCCACAGCGCAAAAGCAGAGATGATTCTATGTATTGCTTCATCGCTTAAATTAAACTCTTGTCCTTCAATGCCTTTAACGGCAACACCGCGAATGTCTGTTCCGCTTTTAAGATCATAGAAAAATTCTTTATTCATAAAACAGTGACACCCCGCAGCAGTTGTAATTAACGCTGATGTCTTTTAGGAAAATAAAAGATGCTTGCGTAACACCTATACATCATTGGGGTTATTATATCATTATTTTTTTGAAATGTCTATATTTCACACAGATATTTTTGATAAAAAATTAAAAAATAAATTGGGAGGTTGATAGCATTGAACATAATTGAACTTAAAAACGTAAGTAAAGTATATAAAATGGGCAAAACGACTTTAAACGCATTGTCGGATATCAGTGTTAATGTAAAAAGCGGAGACTTTATTGCAATAATAGGAAAGTCGGGCTCGGGAAAATCCACACTTATGAATATACTCGGATGCCTTGATGTGCCGACAAGCGGAGAATACTATTTATGCGGAGAAAATGTGGGAAAAATGACAGAAAATCATTTGTCTGATATACGAAACAGAAAAATAGGGTTTATTTTCCAAAATTTTAATCTTATTACTACAATGTCCGCATATGAAAATGTTGAGCTTCCTCTGATATACAGAGGCGTTAGTCCTGTGCTGAGAAAAAGCATCGTTACAAAAGCGCTCAAAAGTGTGGGGCTGTCTTCAAGACTTGATCATAAGCCAAGCGAGCTTTCGGGCGGTCAGCAGCAGCGTGTGGCAATAGCAAGAGCATTGGCGCTGAGTCCTCAAATAATTCTTGCAGATGAGCCTACGGGAAATCTTGACACAGGCTCAGGCGAAGATGTAATGAATTTGCTTTCCGAGCTAAATGAACAGGGTAAAACCGTTATTTTAATAACACACGATAACGGGGTTGCAAACAAAGCCAAAACAAAAATAGAGATCAGCGACGGAAAAATCGTAAGCTGAGCCGCATATAATAAATATACGCAAAAGCAGAGTAGTGCTAATCCGCTTTTGCGCTGTGTACATATGTTTGTATTAAACGTCGTATTGACATATCAATTTATTTGAAGTAAAATACCCAAAGATATTTATTTGGCAGGTGGATTTTATTGCTTAAATATTTGTTGCTTCTTATCGGTTTCTTTTTGTTAATAAAAGGTGCCGATGTTTTTGTAGAGGGAAGCGCTTCAGTTGCCGGACTGTTAAAAATTCCCTCACTTTTGATTGGACTTACGGTGGTTTCTATGGGAACAAGTGCGCCTGAGGCAGCGGTAAGCATTACGGCTGCACTTGATAACAGCGAGGCAATTGCGGTCAGTAATGTTATAGGTTCAAATATTTTTAATATACTCATTGTGGCGGGCGCCTGCGCGCTTATAAAGCCCGTTGTTGTTAATTCTTCCATAATCAAACGCGACCTGCCGTTTTGTATAGGCGCAACACTGGCAGTTCTTATTCTGTCTTTAAATAAAGCATTTTCGAGAATAGACGGTATAATTATGCTTTTGCTCTTCATTGTCTATATGGTAATGATGGTAGTATCCGGTATCCGCTCAAAGAAAGATTCAGACGAAGAATATAAAATTATGTCGCCTGTAAAAAGTGTGATCTATATTGTTATAGGTATAGCGGCTGTTATACTCGGCGGTAATCTGGTAGTTGACAATTCCGTTCTCATTGCCCAAAGCTTTGGCGTAAGCGAAACGATTATAGGGCTTACGATAATATCTGTGGGAACATCTCTGCCGGAGCTCGTTACAAGTATTGTTGCCACACGCAAGGGGCAAACCGATATTGCTTTAGGCAACGCGATCGGCTCGTGCATATTCAATGTTGTATTTATTCTTGGAGCGTCTTCGGCTATTAAGCCTATCGCATTTGAGCTTAATTCGGTGTTTGATATAGCCGTATCTCTTGCCGTTTTGATTTTGGCGCTTGCGTTTACGGTAAAAGACAAAAAGCTTAACCGTTTTCAGGGAGCAATATTCTTGTTTGCATATATAGCTTATCTTGTGTTTATATTTGTGAGATGATCATATTGTAAGTGTACCGTTTTCGTCTTTAAGAAGGATATAAATATTTTCTTCTTCGCCCGTTGCGGCGTTGATATAAACAAGCACCTTATCGTCATTTTCACCGTCACACAAGAATTCGTAACAAAGCACCTCGTTTTCTCCGTCTGTGGGGATAAGCGCGGTGTTTTCTTCTTTTATTGTTAGCAGATCGCTCACATTTTCTTTTGCCTGACCTAAGGTTATGGTGTTCTTATCAAGTTTTCTTGTCTTGTGGTTCATAATATAACCCGTTGCACCGAACGAGACTATCTCACCTGTATCTACGGCTACACCGACTTTAATAAGGTCTGTATAACACACAACATCGTCCTGTACATATGAAAAATTGAATGTGGCAACAGAGTCCGAAATATAGCCGTAGCTTGATTTCATATTGTCAAACTTTTTTTGCTTTAAATATGCCTGCGCTTTTTTCAGGGCTGAGTCATAGTCATATACAGAGTCCCCGTGAGTGACCGTTTTGTGGAACGATTCTATAAATCCTCCCTGCTTGCATATGCTTATATTTGTTGTACCGTCTTTTGTTGTAAAGCAATAGAGAGGAGTATTGTTTAAGGTCTCGTTTGCAAATTTCAGCTCGTTTTCGTCAATATTTAAAAATACAGCACCCAAATAGCGAGCTTCGTTTATTGTGTATTCACGCTGGTTTTTGGACATTTCCGCAGTTTTGTGCAAAATGTGGTCGGAAAACGGTCCGTCGTAAATAAGCGTGGGGTAATTTGTGAACTCACTGCTTATATTTCTGAATGTGCCGTCAAGTGTAAAACCTTCGGTTATGTTTTCGGAAAGATTTCCCTGAGGAACAAGCGAGAGCATAATATCACCCCCGTAGTTTGTATAAAAATATGCGGTGTCTTCTACGCTCGCGGCAAGCTGCTTGCTGTAATTCCTCAGCGAATTGAGCATTTCTTCGTCACTGTCGTTTATCGAATCAAAAGACATGGATTTGTTTTGAAGATATTGGGCTATATCGCTTATCTGCGATAAATATTTTTGAATAATCTGTTCATCACTCAGCGTTACAGGCAAAAGACTCAGTGCGTCTTTTGCCTCTTGCGCCGATACAGCTAATTTTGTGTATATCTTGTTTTTCGCACTCTCGCTTTTAACGTACATACCCTTTGTGAGCGTGTTTGCAAGATCGGTCAGGTGATCCGAAAGCCTGTTGAGTGCGTTTTTGTATGTGTTCTCGACCGATGATTTATATTTTTGTACCATATTATAACCTATTGCAGCGGCAGACAGCATTAGTATAACTGCAATCAAGCTGAAGCTTATTATGCGTATAAAAGCTCTTTTTGAAATTGGCTTGTTCATATAAAATCTCCTTTATTAAGCCTTTTTGCTATTTTTTCGCAAAAACCTTCAATTATGCATAGCTTTGCCATTAAAACAGAAATAAACCATAAAGGAATGATACAAAAACGCCTTTTTATCATTATACAAAGAAAAAACCTGCCGGCTTCATCGACAGGATTCTTGTTTAGAGATTACCTAATGAATATGCAAAAGCCTTATCGCAGGCAAAAAAATCCGCGCTCAGAAAAATCTCTAAGCGCGAATTGGGTACGGTGTCCCGCCGCTGGCGCGCCAAAAGGGATTCGAACCCCCGACCTTTCGCTTAGGAGGCGAACGCTCTATCCTGCTGAGCTATTGGCGCATAAATCATTACGTTCGGTATTTTATACCAAACTGCTTTTTTTGTCAAGCGGAAAAGGAATTTGCAACGTATAGAGTGTTACTTAAAATGATTCTCCGCACATCCGCTTTTGTATGTGTTTCATCAAAACGGATATACGGAGAAATACATTTTTAATTAATAATCAGATACCGATTTCCACAAGGTGGGCGATAGATGGTATGCTTTCACCCTGAAGACTTGCGGTCGGGGACATTAGTGCGCCTGTGGCAACAAACAGTATTTTCCTTAGTTTTCCTGCCTGCATATTTTTGAGAATATATGAACAAAGCACGGAAGCGCTGCATCCGCAGCCTGAACCGCCGGAGTGTGTATCCTGTGTTTTGTCATCAAATATAAGCAGTCCGCAGTCTTTGTGGATTTTTGTGATATCTATATTTTCTCTTTCCAAAAGCTCGTAGAGAAGCTTTGTTCCTACCAGCCCCAAGTCTCCCGTAAAGATCGCATCGTATTCCTCGGGGCGTGTATTTGTGTCGTCAAAGAAGCACTTAATTGTGTCCGCCGCGGCAGGAGCCATCGCGGCGCCCATATTTGCGGCGTCTTTTATTCCCATATCAATAATTTTTCCGATAGTTACGCGGGATACGGAAGCATTGTTATTTCCGGCTGCCTTTTTTGATGATGTCAGTATAACACAGCCGCTTCCCGTTACCGTCCATTGGGCGGTTTGGGCGCGTTGCCCGCCGTATTCGAGAGGATAACGGTATTGCCGTTCTGCCGAGCAAAAGTGGGATGAAGTCAGCGCCGCCGCCGTAATTGCCGCTCCGCTTTCCACAAACACGCTTGCCATTGCCATACCTTGTGCCATTGTTGAGCAGGCACCGTATTGCCCCAGATAAGGCACGCCGTAATCACGCATTGCGTACCCCGACGAAATACACTGGTTAAGCAAATCTCCCGCAAAAATGCAGTTACATTCCTTAAGCTCAAATCCGGCTCTTTTGAGGGCTAAATAAAGCGCCTCTTTTTGGAACATACTTTCCGCCTTTTCCCACGATTCCTGTCCGAAACGGGTATCGTATTCGATTTTATCAAAGTATTCTTTCAACGGTCCTTCGGATTCTTTTTTTCCGACAATAGAACCAAATCCCGCAATTATCGGCTTGTCCGTAAATTCCAATGTATAGTTTCCGATTCTGTTTATCATAAAAATAACGCATCCTTTCAAATCTATTATTTGAAAGAACACGTATATTATTCCGTTTTTACAAAAATGTTAATTGCCGCTAAACTTCACTTCATCTTGTTGCAGGCTAACACTTTCGCCGCTGCAACAGAATAATGGCTTTCATAGCAAAAAATGATACAATCAGATTGCCGAAAACGAAGCAGGGGGATGCCGTCCACCCGCTGGGGGGCGCAGCCACCCGGGTGGTCGCGAAAGGGATTCCAAAGGGAAAACCGTCGATAGGTTGTCCCTTTGGCGCATTTTGCCTACTTTGTTGCGAGACAAAGTAGGTGCCTGCCCGGCACGAGGGCAAAACTCAGTGTCAAACTAAATCATCAAATTTCCGCCTTATCAATCAGCTGTGACGAAGGCGAACAATATTCACCGCTGCATTCAGCCTGCGTCAGCGAATTTAGTTGTCCGTCACAGCCGCACAAAATTCTTTTATTTTGCGGTCGTTTTCTTCGCTCGGTTTTAGCATTGGGTCAATAAGGATAAGTGTATGATCCAATTTATCTGTATTAAGACATACCTTTAGCTTTTCAAAGGCTTTTTCTGCGCCTGAGCCGCTCTGGCACGCAAATGCAAAAATATGTTTGTCGCTTATATCATTTTCTTTAATAAACGTGCGTATAGGCGGGGCAATATTGCCGGCCCATATGGGAAAACCAAATATCACATTATCATATTTGTCACTGTTAAAGCTGTACGCTTCAAGCTCAGGCGTTTCCGCCATGATCGCGCTTTTTCCGCCGTAAAGAAATTTTTTAAATCCTTTGTCGGGGTAAGTCTTTTTGGGATAGATACGTAACATATCCGCCCCGGTGATTTCGGCAATTCTTTTTGCTGTGTAATCGGTATTTCCTTCCAGTGAATAATATACAATTACAGTTTTCATATTATGTCTCCCAAAACCGCTCATTATAACGCAAATATTTTATTCTTGATCAGACGCCTGCGAAGGAGCCTCTTTTTTAACTGCCGCCCTGCGCTTGCCCGAAAAATTGATGAGCAATGATACTATCGCCAAAACAGTGAGCATAGAGAACACAATAACACAAAATGTTATTCCGTCTGCAAAGGGCATAGATGTTTTGCAAAGCACCGAGGCGTCTCCGCTGTCAAGTTTAAATGTAGTTTCATAGCTCTCTTTGTTAACGTCTATTGAAGTATTCCCGGAAAGAATACTTGAAACATATTCATCGGGGTTTCGTACAAATGTATATGTGATAGGAACTTTGGCGTTCTTTTCGCCTAACATATAGTCTATGCTTATGTTGTCTTTAAAGTCCGATTTTTCACTGACAGACAAAAGCGAAGATCTGCTTTCCAGCGTAATGTAGTTGCCGCCGCCGAATATTTTGCCTATGCTGTCGTTGATATTTGAAGAGCTGCCCTTAAATATTACCGAGCAAGTAAGTTTTTTGCCTTCGGGTTCGCTTTGAACAACTTCTGCACCGGCGCTTTTAAAGTAATTGCTTGTGTAATTAAAGCCCTCAACTTCCGATTTTGGAAATACAAAATCAAGTTTTTTTGTAAATTCATCTGATTTGTTATGCTCAAGCTGAATATTAATACCGTTTACTTTATATTGCGCACCGTCCGGTATACGCAGCGTAAGTATAGGCGAGTTGCTGTTTAAAGTGTATTTTCCGTCGTTCCAAAGTCCTTGCTTAGACCATATTCCTTTGCTGAGTGTAATCCCTTCGCCTGCGGATGCGGTAGAGGGCAGTGTATATGAATATGTAAGCTCCGTTTCACCGGATTTGTTTTCGGAAATAAAGCCCAAAAGGTTTGTTTTTTCTTCAAACACAAGCTGCTGGGCAAGTGCTGTCGAGGCGTTGTTCAAGTCTCCGTATACTGCGCTTTCGTCGGGGCAGAAAAGAAGCTTTGACGTATAGTTGCCCATAGCGGTGCAGTCTATGTTTTGATAAAACGCCTCAAAAAGATAATAATTGCCCGATTTTGTCCATGATTCGGTGCTTGTTGCGCCTGCAAGTTCCGATATATAGCTTTCAAGCTCGTCTGAAAGCTTGTCATAAGTGGATTCGGGGAAAGAGAGTATTATTTTTCTGTCGTAAGTTTTATTTTTATAATTTGTTGTTTGAATCTCTACGCTGTGTATCGGATAGCCCGTCATTTTTGAAGCGTAAATATTGTCGTAGCTGCCTTTGTTTTCGCCTGTTATACCGTTTACGGTTATTACAGGCTTGCGGTTGTAATTCTGCTTGTAGTCAAGCGCGCTGTCTGAAGCGTCGCTCACCGCTTTTTCAAGCCAGGCGAGCATATCGGTCACATTAAAATCTTCGTATATGCACCAGCCCTTTGTGAGTATGTTATCGTATACGCCGAAGGCAACAATAGGCTCGTAGCTTAGTATTGCTTTAAGCTTTTCACAATATTCGGCTTTTGAAGCAAATTGAAGCTTAAAGGTATATACGGGTCTTTCGCCGTCAAGCTTTGACAAAGTCAGCTCTTTCGGGCAGAACTGTGATATAAGTTCGTCAAATTTTGTGTGAGCCGAGCCGGATTTTGCAATGCTTTCGGGCAAAGTAAGGCTTATTGTATGTTCACCGGAAAAGTTGTTGTCTATGGTGAGCGCGGTGTCTACGTCCATAAGCTTAGACTCGTTACATCCGCAAAGAGCACACACGATAAGTAATGCCGAAACGAACAAAACGGCTTTTAATATGTAATTCTTCAACTTCATAATATAACGCCTCTTTTATATATTATCAAAACCACAAAAGCTTTTCTCCCTCTATCAGTACCGCTCTGCAGGGAGAAGCCTCACAACCCGATATCTTAAGTGGAAAAGCGCTTAAAATATAAGTTCCGTCTTTAATATCTTTAAGTTTCAGGTTTTCGAGTATGGCTATATCTCTGTTTAAAAGATCGTAATGCACCTTGTTAAGCTCAAAATCTGCGGCAATTGAGTCTGAGTCTGTACCTACAAGCACAATGCCGTTTTCGCAAAGGGAATCTATTGCTGAGGATGAAATATAAGCTTCCCCGTTTCCGTGCAGTAAAAGCCGTTTTTTGCAATAGGGCAAAAGCTTGTCCATATCTTTGCCTGTTATTATCCCGGTTAAAGATACTACCGTACATTCGCCGTAAAAATATGAAAGCTCAAGTTCGGATACGTCTTTTCCGCCCCTTATAAAGTGAAGCGGAGCGTCTATATGGGTCGAAATGTGCGCGCTGCAATGAATTTCGGACAAATTGTAATCGTCGTATGTATTTATACTTTTTACACGGTTAATTTCTGTTTTCATATCTCCGGGAAAAGGCATTGCCTTTGCCAGATCTCCCGATATATCGTGAAATATCATACTGCACACACTCCTTTTTGAATACTGTAATTTATCATTGCGGGCGGTTGTCTATTACGCCGCCTCCAAGTACATATTCGCCGTCGTATAATACCGCTGACTGACCGTTAGTAAACGATTTTTGCGCTTCGTCAAATTCAATAAGCAGGGTGTTGCTTTCAACAAGGCGCGCTGTGGCGTTCTGCTCCTCGTGACGGGAGCGTATCTTTGCTTTTATTTTCAGGGGCTTTGTGAAGTCGTAAATATCGGAATGAAAATCCTTTACAACACACCTTTTGCCGTAGAGCGATTCTTCCGCCCCTAGGATAAGCCTGTTGTTCTCTATGTCTTTACCGCAAACATAGAGAGGATATTGATATGAAACGCCGAGTCCTTTTCTTTGCCCCACGGTATAGCAAATAAGACCGTTATGTTTGCCGATGACTGTTCCGTCGGTGAGTACCATATTGCCGCAAGGCTGCTTTATACCTGTTTGCTCATTTATGTATTGAATATAATTTCCGTTTTGTATAAAGCAGATATCCTGACTGTCGGGCTTTTGGGCGTTTTGCAGAGCATAATCCCCCGCAATTTCTCTTATTTCGTCTTTTGTTTGATATCCGCCAATAGGGAATATTATTCTTTTTAACTGCTCTTGTCTTAAAGTGTAAAGAAAATAAGACTGGTCTTTGTTATGGTCAACAGCTTTTCTTAAAAGATATTTGCCTGTTGAGCTGTCATATTCACATCGGGCGTAATGACCTGTTGCTATGTGAGTACAGCCTAAAGTATCGGCTATGTCAAAAAGCCTGCCGAATTTCAAATACTTGTTGCACATTACGCAGGGATTGGGAGTGTCGCCTGAAAGATAGCTGTTTATAAAATAATCCGTAACGTATTTTTTAAAGTCGTCACACAGATCAATAACATGATGTGGGATACCTATTTTTTCACAAACGAGCCTTGCGTCCGCAAAATCTGCATCAGTTTTGTCGGGCGTGAGCTTCATTGTGACGCCCACGGCAGGTATGTTTTGTTTTTTTACTATTATTGTGGCGCAGGCAGAGCTGTCCACGCCGCCGCTCAATGCCACCAATACCCTTTTATCCAAAGTTTCACCCCGTTTATCGACGGTTGAGTTCGATCATTTTTTCTATCGGCTTTTTCGCCTTTTCGGAAAGTTCGGGGTCAAGCTCAATTTTTTCTCCCTCGCCGGTTCTTAAAATGTTGTAAACATCAACAAGTGTGGTAAGACGCATATTTCGGCAGGCAAGCTTTTCGGAAAGCTGATAAAATTTTCTTACGGGATACTCAAGCTGCAAGTATTCGGTAATACTGTTATCTGTTCCTATTATAAATTCGTTATGATTGCTGTTTCTTACATAGTTAATAATACCTGAAGTTGAGCCGATATAATCGGCAAGCTCCAAAACTTCGGGGCGGCACTCGGGGTGCGCCAAAAGCAGAGCGTTTGGGTGGCGCGTCTTTGCGGAAACTGCTTCGCTTTTTGTTACACCGTTGTGTCTTGGGCAGCATCCGTCCAAAACTTTTATATTTTTATTCGGAAGCTTTGAAGCAATATAGCTTCCCAAATTTTTGTCGGGTATAAACAGAATGTTATCGTTTTCTATTAAGCTTACTACCTTTTCGGCGCTTGAAGATGTTACGCAAACATCAGATACAGCCTTTAACGCTGCTGTTGTGTTTACATACGCAACGACCGTGTAGTCGGGGTGAGCTTTTTTAAAACTTATTATTTCTTCGGGCATTATTTGCTCTGCCATGGGACAGCCGGCTTCGGGATTTGACAAATAAACGTTTTTGTCGGGCGAGAGCATTTTAGCGCCCTCAGCCATAAATCTTACGCCGCACAAAAGCAAATTCTTATTTTTTACTTTTGCGGCTTCTTCACTGAGCTTGAATGAGTCGCCGCAAATATCGGCTATTTCAAGTATTTCGGGCGACATATAACTGTGCGCCAATATACAAAAGTCCTTTTCTTTCTTTAATCGGATTATTTCATCCTGCATTTCTCTTATTTTCATAATTATCTCCGTTTATTTTTTATAATATCACGTATCGCCTCGGCGGCGAGCATCAAGCCCGCAACCGACGGAACAAAAGATATGCTTGCTGTTGCAGTATTTCCGTTTTCGTCGGGGAACGGCTTTATTATTTTTGCTTTAGAGTAAAGTACCTTGTGACTTTCAATGTTTCTTTTTCTCAGCTCGCGGCGCATAACCCTTTGAGCAGCTCCGTGCGCTGTAAAAAACTCTTTAAAACTTATTCTCCCTGTTTTTCGGTGATATATTTATCAATTGCATCGGCGGCTTCTTTACCTGCGCCCATTGCAAGTATTACCGTTGCGGAACCTGTAACGGCGTCGCCGCCCGCAAAAACGCCGTCTTTAGATGTTGCAGTGCGGTTGTCTGTGATGATACCGCCCTTTTTGTTTGTTTCAAGCCCAGGGGTGGTTGAGCGTATCAACGGATTAGGTGATGTGCCTATTGCCATTATCACACAGTCAGCTTCAATGGTAAATTCACTGCCTTCTATCGGCACGGGTCTTGCCCTGCCTGATTCGTCGGGTTGTGATAATTCCATCCTTTGGCATATTACTCCGTTTACATATCCGTTTTCATTTGACGTTATCTTTACGGGGCTTGTAAGGTAGTTGAATATAATGCCTTCTTCAACGGCGTGTTCGGCTTCTTCGCGCCTTGCGGGAAGCTCTTTTTCGGTTCTTCTGTATACAACATACACCTCGCTGCCAAGACGTTTGGCGCACCTTGCGGCGTCCATTGCCACGTTTCCGCCGCCTACAACTACCGTTTTTTCAGGTCGCATTATAGGCGTGGAGCTTTCCGGCATATATGCTTTCATAAGATTTATTCTTGTTAAAAACTCGTTTGCGGAATAGACGCCGTTTAGGTTTTCGCCCTCAATGTTCATAAAATTGGGCAAGCCTGCGCCCGAGCCAACATACACCGCCTCGTATCCGTGCTCATTCATAAGCTCGTCTATGGTAAATGTTTTGCCTATTATTACATTTGTGCGTATTTCCACACCGATTTTTTTGAGATTCTCTATTTCTTTATTTACTATCTCTTTGGGCAATCTGAATTCGGGGATACCGTAAACAAGTACTCCGCCTGCGGTGTGAAGCGCTTCAAATACGGTTACTTTATAGCCTTTTCTGGCAAGCGCTCCCGCACATGTAAGTCCCGAAGGTCCCGAGCCTATAACGGCGACTTTGTGTCCGTTTGACGGCGTGGGGGAGGGAGAACCCGCATTTTTTATGTGCAGATCGGAGACAAATCTTTCAAGCCTTCCTATGGCTACGCTTTCACTTTTTATCGAGCGTACGCATTTACTTTCACACTGGCTTTCCTGCGGGCAAACTCTCGAGCAGACAGCAGGCAAAAGTGAAGCGTTCGCTATTATTTCATAAGCCTTTTCATAGTTTCTGTTTTTAATTTCCGAAATAAAATCGGGTATTTTTATATTTACGGGGCAGCCATTTACGCACGGCATATTTTTGCAGTTTAAACAGCGTGAAGCTTCGCTTAATGCGTCTTGTTCGCTGTAACCGAGCGCTACCTCGTCATATGTGGTTTTTCTCTTTTCAATATCAAGCAGAGGCATTTTGTTTCGCTTAACGGACATATCGGGCATAGTTAATCTGCCTCCTTTTTGAATAGATTACAGGCATTGTCATATGCGTGCTTTTGCTGCTTAGAATACATACCGCCTTTTTTTATGGCTTCGTCAAAATCGACCTCAAAGCCGTCAAAATCGGGTCCGTCTACACAGGCGAATTTTGTTTTTCCGCCGACTGTCAGTCTGCAGCCGCCGCACATACCTGTTCCGTCTATCATTATGGGATTCATTGAAACGGTCGTTTTTATACCGTAGGGCTTTGTTGTGAGCGTTACGAATTTCATCATTACAAGAGGACCTATTGCTATTATCTCGTCGTATTCTTCTCCGTTGTCAAGCAAACTTTTAAGCGGAGATGTAACAACTCCCTTTTCGCCGTAAGAGCCGTCGTCGGTCATTATATAAAGCTTTTGCGAGCAGGCTTTAAATTCATCTTCAAGGATTACAAGGTCTTTTGTTCTGAAGCCTACGATAGAGTGTACCTCACAGCCTAAGTCGTGCAACTTTTGTGCAACGGGCAGCGCAATGGCACACCCCACGCCGCCGCCGACAACGCAAACTTTTTTGAGTCCGTCTGTTTTTGTGGGAACACCGAGCGGTCCTGCAAAGTCGCTTATGCAGTTACCCTCATTTAGTTGATTAAGGATAAATGTTGAAGCACCGACTATTTGAAATATTATTTTAACGGTGCCGTTTTCTCTGTCATAACCTGCAACGGTAAGGGGTATACGCTCTCCGTCGGGTGTCGCTCTTAATATTATGAATTGTCCCGGTTGCGCCTTTTTGGCAATATCGGGAGCAAAAACGTCCATCATTGTAACGGTGGGGTTAAGACTTTTTTTGTTGATGATCTCAAACATAGCTTATTCCTCTCAATTACGGTGTTTCCGATACTATATCTACGGAAGCTGTGTATTTGCCTGTTGCCCAGCAGTTTGGATATGCGGAGCTTACGTTTATGTTTACATTCAGTTCGGCAGTTCCCGTATAACCTGATGTTTTGCTACCGAAATCTATAACTGCCGATATGTCGTCGGCACTCAATGACGCAATTTCGTTTGCTTTGCCCGTTATAACTACCGATATGCTCTTTGTTGACACCGTTGCGCTTGAGGAGCGGTCGAGCCCGGAGGTGTCAAACTTAGTTATTTGCAGGGTCTTGCTAACATAATCGCTCATATCAAATTCCACGGAGACAGAGCTTATGTTACTTATGTTTTTCCAGCCTGATGGAAGCTGTGTCGTTAATACCTTTCTTACCGTTTTTGAAGATATTTCCGACATATCCACAGTTGCGATATTTATACTGTTTATATCCTTCAACTCGTCGTAAGGGGCGGCAATTTCTATCTCTGCGGGGGAAACGGTTATAAAGCCGGTGTCAAAATCTGAGTTGTCTATGCCCGTAAGCTTTATTTCTGCTGTAAGCGTCTTTTTGTAATCTACGGGTATGGTTACGTCTACATCACTTATGCTGAGTTCAATTTGGTCGCTCTTCATGGGATAGCCGTACATATCGAGCAGACTTATCTTTTTGTTTATTGTTTTGGTTTCGTTTATTTCTTCGTCAATGGTTCCCGATACGACAGCTTTTTCTATTCTTGAAAGCTCAGTCTCGGGGCCTGTTACAATAACATCGTCCGACGAATATTGTGTCGTGCCTTCGTAGTATCCTTGGGCAATGTTGTATTTAAGCTCGTTTATTATGGGCAGGGTAACTTCGCGTGAACGGTCTACCGTTACAATTACAGTGGAAGGATACACGGAAGAAGAAAACTCATAATTCGTGTTTATTCCTATTTTTTTTGCGGAAAGTTCAAGCGTGTAGGTACCGGGTGATGTTATTGTGCTTGCCTGTGAAGCCACTATCTCAATATTTTCGGAAGTGACAGAGCCGATTGACAGCCTGTTTCCCTTAATTGTTACTTCGGCAGTGAGCTGACCTACGGTGTAGTTTTTCAATCCGCTGCTTACAGCCTCGTCCGAAAGCTCAATAGTAACGGGTATATTGGAGATCTTCTTTGTTATCTCTTCGCCGGTGCTCATACCCATTACCACCCAGAAAATAAATGACAAAATAAGGGATATAATAATAACAAGCTTGTTGTTAAAAATTA